>CAMVRW010000014.1 GCA_947169985.1 uncultured Butyrivibrio sp.
CCTCTTCAAGAAGCATCTTACCAAGGTTACCATGTCCAAGACCTACCTTACGGCGGTCAGCAACTGATCCGGGAATACAGAAAGCCTGAAGTCCGATACCGATTGCTGCAGCTGCATCAGCAGCCTTGCGGCAGTTCTTCTTGATTGCGATAGCTGCACCTACTGTGTAAGCCCACTTAGCATTCTCAAAGCAGATAGGCTGAATGCCCTCGATAAGGCTGTATACATCGATGCCAGCATTCATTGTGATTTCTTTACATTCTTCGATAGAAGAAATCCCATACTCCTTAAGGCAAGCCAGGATCTGGGGCTCTCTTCTTTCATATGATTCAAATAAAGCCATTATTTTTTCCTCCTTACCTTACTGTTTTCTAGGATCGATGCACTTAACTGCATCAGCTACACGGCCATACTGACCCTTAGCCTTATCAAATGCTGTGTTTGCATCGTCACCGGCCTTGATGAAGTCCATCATCTTGCCGAAGTTAACATACTTATATCCAATGATCTCATCGTTCTCATCAAGAGCAACGTCTGTGATGTAACCATCAGTAAGCTCAAGATAACGAGGTCCCTTGTCAAGTGTTCCATAGGTTGTACCAACCATTGAACGAGCGCCCTTACCAAGATCCTCAAGACCTGCACCGATCTGAAGTCCACCCTCTGAGAATGCAGACTGTGTTCTACCATATGCAATCTGAAGGAAAAGCTCTCTCATAGCTGTGTTGATAGCGTCACACACAAGGTCAGTGTTCAGAGCTTCAAGAACTGTAAGACCTGGAAGGATTTCTGCTGCCATAGCAGCTGAATGAGTCATTCCTGAACATCCGATTGTCTCAACCAGTGCCTCCTGAATGATTCCATCCTTAACGTTAAGTGAAAGCTTACAGCAACCCTGCTGAGGAGCACACCAGCCGATACCATGTGTATAGCCGGAAATGTCCTTTACTTCTTTGGACTGAACCCACTTTGCCTCTTCAGGAATGGGAGCAGCGCCATGATGTACCCCTTGTGTTACGGGACACATATTTTTTACCTCTGTTGAGTAAATCATGTGAAAATCTCCTTTCGTATTGTAAAGTAATTAGATAAAATTACTCACTCACGGATATTTGGCACGTTAGCCGCCGTGCCACTACCTATTCTTGCATAAATCTACTGACTTTTCAACAAGTTAGATATAAATTTAACACTTATTTTACAGAGGCATTTACAGCATTCTGCCATCTGGAAGTCTCAAAATATTTATCTATGGTTTCTATGATCTTCTCCCTTTCCATGGTCTTTAACAGGTACCCCTGGGGCTTAAGGCTCATGACCTGCATGACGGTCTCTTTATCGGATTTGCCCGTCAGGAAGATAACCGGAATGTCTAAAGAATCCGGCTCACTCTTTATCATTTCCATGACCTTGGAGCCGTCAGTTATGGGCATATCATAGTCCATAAGGATGAGGTCCGGTCTGTGGGTGGTTATGTACTTTATGGCCTGCATTCCGGATTTCACTACGGTGACATTGTATTTGTGAGAGAGCCATTTTTTCACCATCTTAAGGAAAGTTACATCGTCATCCACCAGAAGAATTTCCTTCATCTGGTGTCTTCTGTTGACTTCCTTTGCTTCCAGGATCATCTCATTTACTATGATCTTCGTATCAAAGGGACGGAAGAACTCTTTCTTTACAAGATTCGCAGGAACTATCTCTTTTGCCTTGGCTATCTCATTCTCATAGCCTGCAAGGTAAAGAGTCTTGGAGTCATCAGCGCATATGTCCTTTATGAACACCAAAGTCTTCACCATGTCGGAGGTGAATTCTCCCACAAACAAAAGTACTATATCCACTGATCCCTTCTGGTCTTCAATAGCTTTCACATCATAACCTGTGCATTCACAGGTAATTGTGGGAGTATCCAGTTCATGCATAATGGGGTCTATAAGAAATGCTCTTCCGTTATTTGCGGTAAGAATATTGCTTCTCATTTACTAATTCTCCGTTCCATGAATCTTTGAATCATGCATTTTGTAGTCCTTATCCTCGTCGATCATGGCAATCATGATATCTGCAAAGACAGGATCGAACTGGGATTCCTTACCATTTTCTATCTGCTCTCTCACCTTTTCCTGGGAAAGGGCTCCTCTGTAGCTTCTGTTACTGGTCATGGCATCATAGGCATCTGCTACAGCAATGATCCTTGCCTGCTCCGGGATTTCTTTTCCCTTAATGCCTTCAGGATAGCCTCTGCCATCAAACCTCTCATGATGCCATCTTGCTCCCGAAGCAAGGGCTGGCATGCCTTTTATGTTCTCAAGGATTTTGGCGCCAATGGCCGGGTGCTTTTTGATGGCTGCGAATTCTTCATCGGTAAGGCGCCCGGGCTTATTTATCACTTCGTCCGGAACACCGATCTTTCCTACATCGTGGAGAAGTCCCATCATGTAAATGTTGTCCTGGTTCTTCTCGTCGTAGCCATATCTTTTTGCAATCTCTTTTGAATATTCCGCAACTCTTCTGGAATGACCGTTTGTATAGGTATCCTTGGCGTCTATGGCATCTGCAAGGGATGCGACCACATCCAAAAAGAGCTGTTCATTTTCCTTAGTCTTTTCGCCAACCTCCTGCTCAAGGTTTCTTTGAAGCCTTATGAGCTCAACTGCGTGGCTGACTCTTATCTTAAGTACACCAGGAATGAAGGGCTTTTTGATAAAGTCCATGGCTCCCATGGAAAGGCCCTTTTCTTCTGCTCCGTCGTCCTCACTGGCTGTAAGGAAGATTACGGGAGTCTCCTGGCCTTTTTTCTGTATCGCACGGAGTTTTTCCAGGGTTTCAAAGCCGTCCATCTCGGGCATTCTGATATCAAGAAGTATCAGGTCCGGTGCCGGATTATCCGCGATGTGCTTAAGGAGCTGTTCACCTGATTTAAGTGCCACCACCTTCATGTCTGCTTCTGAAAGTATGTTCCATGCGCGTTTTAAGATCATTGGGTCATCGTCTACAACTATAATCTGTGGATTCATTTTCGCCTCCAAGAGCATAATTCGTCTAATTAATCGTATCTCAAAAACGTACACTTATCAACCAAATACTGGATGATGGCTCATTTCATTTTGGAGATTTGGGCAAAGAAAAAGGTCAACAGGGGATTACCTGCTGACCCTTGGTGATCGCTTTATGTCACACCTTTCTTTTTGTTTCAATTATTGTCCTACTTCTACAAGTTCGATATCATCAATGAAGATATCGTGTTTGTCCTTTACTCTTATGCCGTCTACAGATCCCATGGTGATGTTGAATCTGGTGTTTTTGTCTGTAGGATACTCCATGGTGAACTCTGTGGTGAAGGTCTTCCAGTCCTTACCGATGTATACTGACTCGGTGTTCTGGCTGTAGTTGGTCCATTCACCCTCATACTCCTGCAGTGAATAGGAAATTACTCTGTCCACGGTGGATCTTGCCTTAAAGGTGAGCTTATAGCTCTTTCCCTCCTCTAGGGTTATTCCATCCTGATTGAGCTGGATGTACCAGGCGTTTTCTGCATCATTTGCCACGGTGTCATCGATGGTGATGGCAAAGGCGTTTTCGTTGCCGTTCATGCTGTCAACCACATAGGTTGCTGTAACTGTGTCGTAAACATAAGGAGTAAAGCCAGACAGTCCTGCGTTGAAAGAACCGTTCTTTATAAGTGCTGACTCACTAAAGAAGATATTATCAAGGTAGTAGGTTCCGGCATTTTCAAAGAGGATCTTTACTGTTGAATCTTCTCTGGCTATGTCTTTGTCAAATGTGAGCTTTTCTGCGAATTGCTGATCCTTAGTGTCAAGGGAAGGAGTTATCTCTTTTCCTGCAACATTGACTGTCATGCCATCCTTAGAGCCTGCTGCTTCACATCTTGCATTGAAGGTAAGCTCATACTCGCCCTTTACGATAGGGGCAAGGTTAGTCTGTCTGATTGCAAATGTCTGTCCGCCTTCAGGAACAACTACCTTAAGCTCTCTTACATTCTTTTCATTTGTTACTGTAATGTTTTCTGAGTTGTCCTCTTCTGTCTCCCAGTAGCCCAGTCTGCCTTCGCCCTGATCAAAGCCTCCATTGTAGATATAGTTTCCGTCAGGTCTTATGCCCTTGTCAGCATCGTCGCCTATCTCTTCTCCTGAGATATGTGTAAGCTTTACATTGTCGATGGTTACAGGAGCAATTGTTGGCTGTTTACCAAGGTTAAACTCCAGAGAGCCGTTAGGGTCAGTTTTCTCATTCATTGTGAAGGTGATGGTATAGGTCTTTTTCTCGGTGGTTATTCCGATCGTAGTGTCCTCGAAATACCTCATCCATCCTCTATCAGGGCCTTCCACGTCAACGATGATATCCCTGTCTTCTGCGGAATATGCGTCAAAGGAGAGCTCATACTCCCATCCCCTGTACATAGGGATGTTAGTCTGCTTAAGCTGGATTGAATAGAATACACCGCCTGATGTCTTGGATGGAATAAGGGTTATGCCATCATCTGAAAGATCATACTTTGCACCAAAGGCATCTGACTCCAGATGGTACTTCCAGTTGTCGTCGCTGGCCTTATCTGAGCCGTCTCTTCCAATATCCTCAGTGAAGGTTGGGTTCTTAACGTAGTTGCCTTCGCTGTCGGGCTCTCTGAAGGTTACAGGATCTCCCTCAGGTCTCTTTGCTACTGCTTCTTCTGCTTTGTATTCCTCTTCGGGCCTCTGGTAAATCCTTACGTAATCCACCTCATAAGCCTTGTCGTTCATCTCAGCCTTTTCAGCATCTGTAGGATTTCCAACCCAGTTCCCACCTACAGCAAGATTCAGGATAACATAGAAGTTCTGATCAAATGGTGCAGGGTATGTGATCTGGTTGTCATCGTCAGTTCCTGTATACCAGTCACTGGTCTCATAAACAAACTCATCATCCACATACCAGCTGATCTTACCGGGTTCCCAGTCCACGCGGTATACATGGAAGTCATCAGAGTAGCCGTTTGCCTCAATCTGCCTTGTGCCTTGGTTTTCCTTATGTCCATTTCCTGAGCTGTATCCATAATGAATTGTATGATAGCTCTTGGAGGTATCCTGTCCCATAACCTCCATAATGTCTATCTCTCCGCACTTTGGCCACTGACCGTAAAGGCCCTCATCTGTTGCCATGAGCCAGAAAGCAGGAAGATATCCCTTTCCTGTAGGTACCTTTGCTCTGGCTTCAAAACGGCCATAGGTATAGTCATGTTTATTCTGAGTGGTGATACGACCTGAAGTGATCTCCTCAGTCTCACCTTTCTCAATGTGTGGCTTTATCTTAAGTGTGCCATCGCTGACCTCAATATTCCCCTCATCAAGAGCAGTGTATCTTTGAAGCTCAGCGTTTACCCAGCCAGGCTCATGAGTCTCAACATTCCAGTCCTCGGTGTTCAGGGCATCGCCGTCAAACTCATCTGCCCATACAAGTTCATAGTCTTCCTCGGCGTCGCTTCCGCTCTGTCCCTCCTTCGCATCTCCGGCTTCACTTTCCGCACCGGCATCAGTTGCACCTGATTCAGCACTTGCTTCCATGCTGCCTTCTTCCACTGCAGAAGCCGGAACATCAAGGTTTTCACCTGCTGTCTTACCACATCCTGTCAGCGCACCAGCAGCCAAAGCTGCAGACATTACTGTTACCAGTGCTTTGTTATAGATAGATTTTCTCATCTGACATCTCCTCACATTTTTCTGAACCAAATTGTAAGGACAATCATAAACATTTATATGTCATTTTTATATAAAATTTCGCCAATAAATTATATATTCATGACATAAAGTAGCACAATCGTGCGCCAGAGTATAATCAATTCCCGCTTTAGGCGATTGTAACCAGCCCCAGATACCTATCAATGGAACCGTGGAATAAACCGAAGCACCCGGGCTAAATGTCAGAAGACATTATAATCGCTTTATGAGGGTGCAAGGATTTATGCCGCGAAAGTCCATTGATAGGTATCTGGGGATAGTTATAATTAAAAAAGCGGGTATTGATTTGTTTTGGACTCTTTAGTCAAACTTGAAGACTACTTTATATTGCTCGTCAAAGGCAAGCCTTGCTTCAAAGCTGTTTCCAGCTTTGCTGGTGAAGCCTGCGATCTTGTCGGTGATCTTGTCGGTAAGGAGTTTGGTTACGTCTTCCTTGGAAAGTTCAAGGCCGGCTACCTTGCCGATGAAGAAGTCGCATCCGCCCTCTTCGCCTCTCTTATTATTTTCACATCTGTAGCCCCAATGGCCCTTGATGATGGGCTTTCCACATTTAGGACACTTCACCCCTTCAAGGACTACGTCTTCATTTTCGAAGACGAACTTTATCCCGGTAGCTTTGCCGTCCTCACCCTTATTAAGGGCAAGCTTTGCATCGAAAGGCTTCCCGGCTTTGCTCTTAAAGCCGCTGATAGTCTGTGTGATACCGTTTGTCAGGAGTTCCTTCACCTGCCCATCATTCAGCTTCTTGCCAGCGATCTGCCCGATATTGAACTTGCAGCTGTGCTCAGGATCATCCTTTTTGTAGTTGCTGCATCCATAGCCGAATGGAGTCTTTACGATCTCGCCACCGCATACAGGACATACCACGCCCTTAACGGTCTTGGCTTCAACATTCTCAAAGTCAAAAGTAATCTCTGCCTTGCCCTCTTCGTTCTTTTTAAGAACCAGGCATGCATCAAAGGATTTCTTGTCTTTATTCTTAAAGCCGCGGATCGTACCAGTCTTGCCTTCCTTCAAAAGCTCAGTAACATTTGCCTCCGATAGCTGTTTCTGTGCAATCTTGCCGATGAAGAACTTGCAGGACTCAGGATCATCTTTTCTATAGTTCTCGCAGCTAAAGCCCACCGACCTCTTGATGATTCTTCCACCACAATCGGGACAAACCACGCCCTCCATATAATCAGGCTCGACACCGTCAAAGTCAAAGCCAATATTGTACTTTCCATCCTCATCCTTGGTCATAACCAGGAAGGCCTTAAACTTTTTCTTGCTCTTGCTGGTAAAGCCATCAATAACGTCAGTCTTTCCCTCTATGATGAGCTTTTTAGCATCTTCCTCAGAAAGCCTCTTACCTGCAATCTCTCCGATAGAGAAGCCACACTTTATCTGGTCATTGAAGTAGTTGCTGCAGCCATAGCCAAAAGAGGTTGTGGTCATATCTCCGCCACAGACCGGACACTTAACACCGATAGGCTTTCTTGCAGCTATGCCTTTTGCCTCTTTTCCGGTAAACTGGCTGATATTTGATGCTATAGCTGCCGTGAGATCTGCTCCTATCATCTTATTGGTCTCACGTCTGATATAATCCTCAAGCTTCTGCCTGTACTCAGCTGCATTTACAGAACCGTTATATATACCCTCCAGTCCCTTTTCCCAGCTGGCAGTCATCTCCGGATTCAGAAGTGTAGGTATAGAAAGGTTTACCACCTCATAGATCATCTCTCCTATATTTCCCGGAGTGATGATCTGAGATTTGCTCACGTTCAGATATTTATTGGTAATAAGCTTATCAATTATCCCGGCTCTTGTTGCTGCAGTTCCGATTCCGCTCTTCTTGATCTGGGCCCTGAGTTCCTCATCTTCAATGAGATTTCCTGCATTTTCCATAGCAAGGATAAGAGTTCCGGAAGTATATCTCTTGGGAGGAGATGTCTTTCCCTCCTTGATGTCATAACCAGAAACTGAAACAACGTCTCCCTTTTTGGCGCTGTCTACAAAGGCAAGGAACTCCTCCTTGGAGATTCCAACGTCTTCCTCATCCTGATCAGCATCTGTACCGGATGCTTCTTCTGAGCCGGAAGCTTTCTTTTCCTGGGGCATTCCAGCTACCTCCAGATAGCCAGGAGATACCAAAACCTTTGATGAAGCAAAGAACTTTTCTCCATCTACTAAGATCTGAAGCTTTGCAGTCTTGTACTGAGCAGCAGGATAAAAGATTGAAAGGAATCGCCTTACAATCAGTAAATACACACTTTTAGCCAAAGGAGAAAGTGTTCCAAGTGCTCCGATCTGGCCTGTGGGAATGATAGCATAGTGATCTGTAACCTTGGAATCGTCTGTATAGGAAGACTTCTCAATTCCCTTATACATTCCGTTTTTAAGCACATTATCTGCAAATCCGCCCACCTCATCCAGAGATGTGAGGCCACGTATATTCTTACTTATCTCTTTTGCTACAGCTGTTGTTAGAACTCTTGCATCAGTTCTGGGATATGTAGTCAGCTTCTTCTCATACAGTTCCTGAGCCACTTCCAGAGTCTGAGAAGGGCTGATCTTAAAGCGCTTTGAGCACTCTCCCTGAAGTTCTGCCAGATTGAACAGCATAGGAGCTTTCTTTGAGGTCTTGCCGGTTTCTATGCTGTCGATTACAGCCTCTTTTCCCTGAAGGCTATCAATAAGAGCCTGGGCATCCTCCTGCTTTCTGAATCCATTCTCCTTATATAAAAGAGGTGACTCAAAATACTTAGTGCCCTCTACAGCTCTCCACTCCGCCTGGATATTGGCATCAGAAAAAGTCCCGACTATTCGATAGAAGGGGGTCTCCACGAAATTTCTTATCTCACGCTCCCTGCGCACAACCATGCCAAGAACGCAGGTCATAACACGACCAACTGCTATGGCAGTGTAGGACTTGGTTGCTGCTGCATCGTTAAGGAGCTTCCCATATTTAACTGAAAGTGCTCTGGAAAAATTGATACCAAGACTGTAGTCCTCTATGGCACGCATAATGCCGGACTCGCCCAAAAGGGCATAGTCGGACATAGGCCTCGCTTCTGCGATTCCTCTCCTGATCTCATCATCAGTCTGGGAATCGATCCAGACACGAAGTTCCTTCATTCCTTCTCGAACACCGCCAAAATTCCTGATGTTCTCCTCGATGGTCTGTCCTTCTTTTCCTGAGTCCCCGGCCCAATAGACGGTATCTATATCCTCCCTGTGGAGGAGACTGTTGACTATATCGTATTGATCTTTAGATCTTTGAATAACACCATATTTATAATTCTGTGGAAGAAACGGAAGATCCTCCAGCTTCCACTTGGCATACTTCTCATCATATGCCTCAGGATACAGCATCTCTACCAGGTGTCCCACACACCAGGAGATGACGTACTGGTCGTTTTCTATATATCCGTTCTGCTTACCGGAAACGTTCAAAACCCTTGCAAAATCCCTTGCAACCGAGGGTTTCTCTGTTATGATCAAATGTTTTGACAATTTTTGCTACTCCCCTTCAAAAACTGTGGTCACAAAAAAAACAATTATAACCACCTATATGATTATAATTGTTTTTCAATAATTTTCCATGTATTAATATTAGCCGTTGGTCAGCTCATCTATCCCGATGAGGCGGAGCTTTGAATCGGGCCTAAGAGCCGCATCCTGTAGCCAGTCATCAAAGCCTGCGGTTGAAAACAGATATATCAGGTCTCCCTCAAGCCTTGCTTTTTTGGCACAATACTCAAGCTTTGTAAGATCCTCATGAGTGAGCATCTTCTGCCAGGAACAAAGTCCCAAAGCTGTGTCTCCCATATCAGACTGAGCGATGATATCAATGGTGCCTTCCTTGCCGATCCACTCGCCCTCATCACCGATCTCAAAGGGAAGTATTCCCCTCTCCTCAAGCCTTAGAACGTACTCACGGCACACACCTTTAAAGTACTCATTGGCATAGCTCTGGATACCCGGAGATATAAAAATATCATAGAACTTATCGGCAGGCATCTGCAGTAAACTACTCTCATTTGGGAAGATAAACTTGAAGTAAAAATCTATAAGAGGGTCTGCAATCTTGTAGACACCCTTCATGACATTCTCTCTTCCTGCATTACCGAAGGAGTATGCCTTATAAGCAAAATCATGATGTATCAGAGTCTTTAAATAAACTGAGATCTTAGCCCTTGAAAATCCTGTGGCATGATACAGATCGTTTAACTTATTCACTCCCCTTGCCATCTCGGAAAGAAGAGTGTGGTAAACAGCTGTCTCACGAAGACTGTACTCAGTAAGCCTTAGAGCCTCGCCATACAAAAACGAACCGGGATCAAGGATATTCTTGCAGACGTTCTCCTTAAAGGAAAGAGAATCATCAAAGTATCTCCATAAAAGGGTCTGTCCACCCAGGACGGAATAGGTCAAAACTGCATCCTTGTAGGGCATGTTCTTATAGTAGCTTCTAAGTTCTGAGAAAGGCAGGGGCTTTATCTTCCTAAAGCCTGCGATATTTGCAGAAAGGGGTCCCAAAGTCTGGACCATACTGTTCTCTACCCAGGAAACATCACTGCTGACAAGGATCACCAGTATCTGCCTGAACTTTCCGTTCTTTTCCATAAAATCCACCAGCTCCTTCATAAAGGACCCTGATGACTTTACGATGTACTCAAAGTTCTTTATCACAAAAATAACAGGATTTCTTCCTGCTGCATTTATGGACACATTGAATATATCGGTGTAGGTGGGATTTTCAGGAAAGGCGGATCCGCCCTCCATTAGCTCTTTTGACCATAATAAAATCTGCTCGGCACTGGAAAGTGACCTAGCAGTGTAAAAGACACTTCTTCTGTTCTCAATGAATTTAAATAAGAGTGAGTTTTGTTCCACATTCCTGTGGCCATAGACCACAAGAATGTTGGAACGATTGCTCTCATAATATCTGTTTAAAAAAGCCAGATCTATTTTTCTTTGTTCATCCATAGGTTAGAATCACTTCTTGTTGATGTATCCGCTAGCCTTGAGAAGCTCTGCACACTCAACTGCTCCGCCAGCTGCTCCTCTAAGTGTGTTGTGTGAAAGACCTACAAACTTCCAATCGTAGATTGTATCCTCGCGAAGTCTTCCGATGCTTACGCCCATGCCGTTCTCGTAGTTAACATCAAGAGTAACCTGAGGTCTGTTCTCCTCCTGCATGTACTGAATGAACTGCTTAGGAGCACTTGGAAGACCAAGCTTCTGTGGAACGCCACTAAAGCTCTCAAGCTTTTCAATGAGCTGTTCCTTAGTAGGATTCTTTTTGAACTTAACAAATGCAGCTGCTGTGTGACCGTAAAGAACAGGGATTCTGATACACTGGCATGTGATCTTTACATCATCTGCAGGAACGATAACGCCGTTCTCAACCTTACCCCAGATACGAAGAGGCTCCTTCTCGGACTTCTCCTCCTCACCTGAAATAAATGGGATAACGTTGCCAACCATCTCTGGCCACTCGTTAAAGTTCTTTCCTGCACCTGAAATAGCCTGGTAGGTTGTAGCTACCATCTCGTAGGGCTCGAATTCCTTCCATGCTGTAAGAGCAGGTGTGTAGCTCTGGATTGAGCAGTTAGGCTTAACAGCGATGAAACCGTTTGTTGTTCCAAGTCTCTTTTTCTGGAACTCAATAACATCCATGTGCTCAGGGTTGATCTCAGGGATGATCATAGGAACATCAGGAGTCCATCTGTGAGCTGAGTTGTTGGATACAACAGGAGTCTCAGTCTTAGCATACTCTTCCTCGATGTGCTTGATCTCGTCCTTAGACATGTTAACAGCTGAAAGGACAAAATCAACATCCTCAGCAACGCCCTTAACATCAGTAACGTCCTTGATCACAAGGTTCTTAACTGAATCAGGAATAGGCTCATCCATCTTCCATCTTCCTGCAACTGCCTCTTCATAGGTCTGACCAGCACTTCTTGGGCTGGCTGCTACTGTAGCAACCTCAAACCATGGGTGGTTGTTTATGATAGAGATAAATCTCTGACCTACCATACCTGTTCCGCCAAGTACTGCAACTTTAAGTTTCTCGCTCATAATACTTACTCCTCTTCCTTTTTCATTACTTATTTGATATTGAAGTTCTGAAGAAATTCTTCACCGGCTCCAATGACCTTACTCATGGCTGCGCTGCTGGGTGCTCCTATGGTCAGTCTTTTTTCAACGCAGGTCTTTAAACTTATTGCATCAAATATATCATTTTCAAATAAATCGGAAAAGCCCTTTAATTCCTTTAGGTCTAAATCATCAATGGCACACTTTTTATCAATGCAATAAAGCACCAGCCTTCCTATAACAGAGTGGGCATCTCTGAAAGGCATTCCCTTGTTAACCAGATAATCTGCTGCATCTGTAGCGTTGGTAAAGCCCATCATGGCACTGCGCTCCATCTGCTCCCTGTTGAACTTAAGGGTGCGAAGCATATCTGTGAAAAGAGCTAAACAGTTCTTTACATTATCCATGGCATCAAAAGCCGCTTCCTTGTCTTCCTGCATATCCTTGTTGTAGGCAAGAGGGATTCCCTTCATGGTGGTAAGAAGTGACATCAGATCTCCGTACACTCTTCCGGTCTTACCCCTTACAAGTTCTGCAATATCTGGGTTCTTCTTCTGTGGCATAATGCTTGAGCCTGTGGAATAGGCATCATCAATCTCAACAAATCTGTACTCATTGCTGTTCCAGATGATTATCTCTTCACTGAATCTGGACAGATGCATCATTATAGTAGAAAGAGCTGCCAGATACTCTATAAGGTAGTCCCTGTCGGATACGGAATCCATGCTGTTAAGTGTTGGGCCGTAAAAATCAAGGAGTTTTGCTGTATACTCTCTGTCCAGAGGATATGTGGTTCCTGCCAAAGCTCCTGCTCCAAGGGGACAATAGTTCATCCTCTCGTAGATATCCTTCATTCTAAGGAGATCTCTTTTGAACATCTCAAAGTATGCACCAAGATGATGGGCAAGTGTCACCGGCTGAGCCTTCTGCAGATGGGTAAAGCCAGGCATGTATGTATCCAGGTTGTCCTTCATCATAGTCAAAAGAGCTGTGAGCATATTTTTAAGGTGCTCAGACATCTCCACAACCTCATCCCTTGCATAGAGCCTCATATCAAGGGCCACCTGGTCGTTTCTGCTCCTGCCAGTATGGACCTTCTTACCTGCATCCCCGATCCTGTCAATAAGGTTTGCCTCAAGGAAGCTGTGAATGTCCTCATATTTATCTGTGATCTGAAGTTTGCCGGATTGAACATCCGAAAGAATGGAGTCAAGACCTGCTACAATGCTGTCCTTCTCCGAATCAGAAATGATGCCCTGCTTAGCCAGCATCATGGCATGTGCCTTACTGCCTCTTACATCCACCCCAAGAAATCTTGCGTCAAATGAGATGGAGGCATTAAAGTTCCATGCAAGCTCGTTGATAGTTCCTTCGAATCTTCCGCCCCATAACTGTGCCATCTGAATCTCTCCAATACTGTAATGTGGTAAAGTCCCAAAAATTATAATCACAACTTAACATACAATTCCTTCAAACACAACTGCGATTTTTCACAAAAAAAACTGCCGGAGGAGTCTCCGGCAGTAACTAATTAACAACTGTTTTATTCGAGTATGACGTTTTCCCTATTGGCATCCAGCTTTACAGTAAGCTTATCGTAGGTCTTCATATCCTGATCAAGTTTAAAGATGACACCACAGATAACAAATATGGTATTGGCATAGGCTATCTCTGAAATGGAAGCCTCTGCTCTGTTTCCTCTTCCCATCTCCGCCTCCATCTTTCCAAGGGATTCCTTTAACTCTTTTATTCTGATCTCCTTAGATGCAACAGCCGCATTGATCTTGACCTTCCACTGCATCATCTTCATATCACCGGCGCCAACTTCCTTAAGTCTTTCCTTCTCTTTTTCAAGGGTCTCAAGCTGTTCCAGCTCACGCTCCAGTCCCTTTTTGGTGTTGTTGAATTTCTGGAGAAGGGCTGAATTCACGCCAAGGCTGATGATGGTCTTGGCACCAGTCTTATTGCCAACCGAAGCTGTCTCAATACCATAGAGACTGTTGACAGTTCCTCCATAGATCATGCCAGCTCTTCCGTAGGTCTTAACAAGGCCCTTGGCCTCTACCTTACAGTTGATAAAATAGTTGGCTGAGACATTATTACCGGCAATTTCAGCGCCCTCAAAGTACTTGGCCGAAACGTCGCCTTCTGCTCTGACTCCGCCCTTTATAGGACAGGTTACTCCACCCTTTATGATGACATTTCCACCTGCCACTATTATGGAGCTTTCCATGTGTCCGCCAATGATCACGTCTCCGGTCACTTCAAGGTCACTTCCGGAATTAATATCCCCGGCCACAAACAAAGTACCGTCATACTTGATCTTCTTATCTGTGATCTTGACCTCTTCCAGAACCATGAGCTTCTTGATCTCAACCTTGCCCTCTACCATACCAATGGCTCCGGAGTAGGTAGCGACATAGCTGACTCTGTCGTTCATTATCATGAAGCCTGTCCCCTTAAGGACAGGTATCTCTTTTCCCGGAATGGCCTTCACCAGATTTCCGTATACATCAAAGCCATCTGATCCTTTAGTGGCCTTGTGGTACAGCGCGATCCTGTCTCCCACCCTCACCTGCTGTATCTTGGTGATATTGGAAAGATCTGCCGTACCGTCCTTCATTATCTCAGGCTCTTCATTTCTTTCAGTATCAAAGAAGTATTCATAATAGCCATTGGTTCCGTGAACAACTTCTCTTCCCTCAGCCACAAGCGCCCTGATCACAGGCTTATCCGACTGGGCCAGAACAGTCAGGGTATCTTTATCAAGGCCAAATTTGACCTTCATCTTATCAAGGAACTTTTCCAGTATCTCCTGGGTATACTTCTTTCCATCCATTCTCTGCGGAAGAGAAAGGAAGCACTTCATATTATTATCTTCAAAGGCAATATAAGTATCTCTGTGGACGATCATATCGTTTACAAAAGCATCCTCTGTTGAGAGCATGGTTGCCTTTGTTGGCACAACATCAGCAGCTGCAGTTTTATCACCGCCGTTTTCAAACTGTGTAACCAGAAGCTGCTCACGGATACGGCGCATATCCTTTGCCGTATACATCAGGCTGGAATACCTGGAAACATCAAGGCCCATCTCCAGACCAAGCCTGATCTGCCTCATCTGGGTGGCCCTATAGTAAGCATTGCAGTAAGGAGTTATGTCTATCTGATGCTCAAGACCCAGGCGCATCTCATGCATCTGCTGCCAGCCGAAAGCCACGTTGGCGTACTTTTTAACATCAAGGCCTGCTTCAAGCCCCAGGCGGATCTCCTTCATGGCATCGCCCCTCATGTCCCCGGTGATGTACTGATCAATGGGAATACCATTCTTTAAAGCAATCCTGACCTGTTCAAGCTGATCCTCATCGTATCTGGCAGCTATATATTTCCTTATATCTACCTTGTCCACATAAGCATTGTGAAGCTCGTTAAGGACACCTGCATTAAACCTGTTTATGGTGTTTTCATCAAAAACCAGGCCGTCCTGGGCACTTCTACGGACAGCCCTCATTTTCAATGACGGTATATTTACCTTTGCATAAAGGGAAACATCGATCTCTGCCTCAAGACCTTTTCTTATCTCTCTCATCTGAAGAGCATCAAAAGCAGGATCCTGATAAAAGATAATTGGGACCTTGCCATTTGAAGAAAGTCCCAGTCTGAGTTCCCTCATCTGGTCTGCAAAATATTCCTTCTTTGCGTAGGCTGAAACATCCAATTGACTGGCAATACCCTGTCTGATCTGTGATAGCTGCAAAACATCAAAGCCCGCTGCTCTGTATTTGGACATATCAATACCCTGAAACATCTCCAGCCTGATCTCCTCCATTGCAGACCAGGACAAAGAACGGTCCAGGTATTTACTGACATCCACCTTGTCCACTATGCCCTTCCTTATTTCAGCAAGCTGAAGGGCATTGAACTTCATAGCCTTGAGTTTCTCCACATCTGCGCCAGCTTCCTTTAGCAGCTGAAGTTCTTTCTCATAGGAATTACCCCCGAACACATCAAGTCCGGAGTAGGTGGTGGTACTATTCTCTTGTTCCATTTCAGAAACAGACATAGTCACCTCAAAATAGGCATAGTAATGACAAATACTACATATTATTATACAACAAAATAACGTGCATTTATTATTACATTTTTATAAACACCTGCACACCATTGTAGATTACGCAGTGTAGAAAGGAATTGTGATAACAACTGTCAAACAGTTTATTAAGTAAAAAGGTAATTCTCCAATTACGTTATATCATTTTTTTATTGATAGTTTTATGTAATTTGCACAAAAAATTGACAATCAAGGCCCAATCCTTTAGACTATTTTATAGATTTTCGCATTAATATTAGGTAAGGAGAAACTAACAATTGAAGGATCTAAAACACCTCATCTACTTCGAAAACCTGCTTCTTGAGGCTAACAACGAGCTGGTTCAGAAGGCTCAGACTGATGGCAAAGTCTGTGTTGCCTACTCCTGTGAGAACACCCCGGAACCACTTCTTAATCTTGGGGGTTGTTTTTCTACTCGTCTTCGAGCGCCCAGAACAGGATCTCTGGACATTTCCACATATTACATGACAAGTTTCCTTTGTGAGTACACCCGTGCTCTCCTTGAGCGTGCCATAGAGGGAGGTTACAATTTTGCCGACTGCATAATTACTCCCGACGGATGCTCAATGATGAACAGATGCATTGAGAATATGGAGCTTTTAAAGACCCTTGGCAAGGGAAAGGACAAGTTCTTTTTCGAGTACATGGAAGTTCCCATGAAGGCTGATGACAACGGTCTTAATCTCTATGTGCTCCAGTGTAAGAACCACATCCTCACACCTCTTTCCAGAAACTATGGCATCGACGTTTCAGAGCAGGCTATCAGAAAGGCAGTTGCTGAGCACAACGAGGTCTGCGAGCTTATCCGTGCCATCGGCGATTTCCGCAAGGAGGATAACCCAAGGATCACAGGCTACGAATTTAATGTAATTACTCTGGCAACCTATGTAGCGCCTAAATATCTTTTACTTGATAAGTTAAAAGAGACTTTGGAAGAATTAAAGGTCAGAGAACCTGATGAAAAGAGCCGCTTCAGAGCCCGTGTAATGGTTGTAGGTTCTGAGGTTGATGATACTGATTTCGTTAAGCTTATTGAGGACAGCGGAGCATACGTATGCGCAGACCGTTTCTGCTACGGCTCTCTTCCCGGAAGAAATCCTATTTATCTCAATGATGAAGAAGATGCTCTTACCCAGATATGCCGTGCTTACATGAACAAGGGTGAGTGCCCAAGGTTCATGAACACCGACAAGATGGATCACAGAAGGGCTTATGTCGCTGAGCTTGCTAAAGAATATAAGGCTGACGGAATCATTTACGAGCAGATGAAGTTCTGCGATCCATGGGCTTATGAGAAAATGATGGGCTCCCAGATCCTTAGGAATAAATATGGCTATCCTGTTCTTGCAGTTGACAGGCCATACTCCATTGGTGTTTCAGGCCAGATGCAGACTAGAGTTCAGGCCTTTGTGGAGAGCATAGAGATCAAGAATATTCAAAAAGGTCAGAAGGGAGTAGCAAATGGCTAAGCAGATTGGCGCCGACAGGTTCGGTGATTTTTATAAAGAGGGTTCCAGGGTCAGAAAACGCCGTGAATGGCGTGGCCTTGTGGACACAATGTATGACTATTCAAGATGGCTTAAAATAATGATGATCCTGG
>CAMVRW010000015.1 GCA_947169985.1 uncultured Butyrivibrio sp.
TGGCTATAGCATGTCAACTACTTTTTTCAAAAGTTTATAAAAACTTTCTGAATGCGCTCAAAGGCCAGTAAACATGTGGCATATGCAGGTTGTAAAAGTTTAAAATCTGTAACAAATTCCACAATATAAATTAAAATTCCTGCTTCAACTGCTCCAAGAATTCCTCCACATAATCTGTCTAGGCCTCCAAGGATCGGTACCTCTTTTACCTGGCGAAGCGCATTACCGAGAGCAGTCATGACCCTGTAGACAACGAAAGCCACAATAAGATATCCAATCTTGGTTATCACTCCACCAAAGTTCTTATTAAGAACGGCTCCAGCAATCATTGTCAGATAGTAAACTGCAGCAAAGGATGCAATGACAGCAATAAGGCCTGCTGCTTCCGCAAACAGGCCATTGTTGGTTCCATATGAGATTCTCCATAGAAACAGGCAGACCACAACAATGGTTATGACTACCTGAGAAATCTCTAATTCCATTAATTATTTCTCCTATTTAAGGTTCAAATTCTGGACAGCTTCTGAAGTAACTAGTGTAAACCTGCTCCTGACATTTGTAGGGATCATAGTCCTTACAGGAGTCTCAAAATCGCCAGCATACTTATTATGTCCATTCATATCTCTGATGATGCACTCGTCTTCATTGTAGATAATGATCTGCTTGTTATTGAAAATGATCTCCGTGTAATCTATGTCAAAGTAGGTAACAAGAACATTTTCACCCTTGTCATTATAAACCTGTAGTCTGTACTTACCCTCAGAAGTGCTGTTGGGGAATACCGCCCCCATATATGAATCATTGAAATAGATACCCTTGATCTCTTCTTCACCGGTAAATATCTCAGCCTGGCTCACAGGCTTTTCATTTCCGTTGTAGAACATTATCCTGTCGTCAGAAACAGCAAAAGCTGCTGAAGAATTCATAAACTGAACGTAGGGCACTACCACTGATGGATAATCGTATCCACTGACATAGTTGTCGATGGAGTTTTGTCCCACTGAGCCAAAGTTAAAGAAAGCAACACTGGTCTTAAGCGCACCCTCTTCAGGATAAAGGTAAGAAACACATACAAGTTCTCCGTTTGGAGAAATGCTGACAGACACGGGATAACCACTATCCTTCATCGTAGTCTTGAAGTTGGCAAGGGTATTACCCTGGGCATCGTAAAGATATATCCAGGCAACATCCGTTCCATCGAGTACTGCCGCCACAACACCCTGGGAAGAAACACAAAACTCTCTTATAGGAAGATTGGTATCTACCTCCCCCATGGCCCCATTAACGTTATTAACGTAAATGTTATGCCCATTGTAATCACCAACAGCAATTACATCGCCACAGGTATGAGCAATGGGATTCTGCATCTCGTAAGTCTGGTTCCAGAGAACCTGCCCACTGGCGCTGATACAGCTGACGCCGTCCTTACTGTCCTCAAAACATTGCCGTTGGACCCCAGGAAAAAAAGGGTTTGACACCATCCTTACTGTACTGCACAACATGTCCGTTGAGCCCAAGCACATAAGAGTCTGTACCGTTAGTTATAGCAGTCTCCTGTGTTATAACTGCTTCAGAATATTCCTTGTCTCGCCATCCAATATAGACTACTGCGATGAATAAAAGTGAACCCAGAATAATAGCTGATGTTCTGAAAACAACAGCTAGTTTATGATTCCTTATCTTCTCTTTATAAGAAGGTTCAACGTCAGACAGCCTTTGGCTGGAATCTCCTCTATTAAGTTTACCTGCATATGAGGTGAAATCACGTACTTCAGCCAAAAGCTATCCTCCGGTAAAATGTCTTTTTATTATGATCAGATAAACTGATATACAGTAACTGTGTCGTACTCTCTGTCTGGTCCAAATACGCAGTCAGGGAAACCTGCCTGGTTGATTGAATTTGGATAGAACTGAGTCTCAAGACAGAAACCATCACGCTTGTTGTAAACAGCACCTTCCTTGCCGGGCTTGTTTGCAATGAAGTTTCCGGTGTAGAGCTGGAATCCCGGAAGTGTTGTTGAGCACTGCATAGCGATTCCTGTTGCAGGAGATGATACTGTACAGAAATTCCTTCTGGTTCCGTCAGCACCATCGATTACATAGTTGTGGTCATAGCCTCCAACGAACTTAAGCTGCTCATTGTCTGCCTCAATATCTCTTCTAAGAGTCTTCTCCTGGCTAAAGTCAAATGGTGTGCCCTCAACGCTGGCAATCTCGCCGGTTGGAATAGCCTCAGAATTGATAACAGGTGTGTAATGTGATGCATTCATCTTCATAACATGATCAAGGCAGCTGCCTGAATTGTGGCCGCTCAAATTGAAGTAAACATGGTTTGTCATGTTGATAAGAGTCTTAGCATCGCTTGTAGCATGATAATGAAGTGAAAGAGCCTTGTCATCAGTAAGAGTAAATGTAAGTTCAAATACTCTGTTTCCGGAAAAGCCCAGATCACCATCCTCAGCTTCTAATGTGAACTTAACGAAATTCTCTCCCTCTTCTGCGTCCCAGACACGCTTGTGGAAACCATTGTTCATGTCAGTATGCAGGTTGTTTGGACCATCGTTGATTGGAAGAATAAATTCTTTTCCATCTATAGAATACTTCGCGCCGGCAATTCTATTAGCTGTCGGTCCAACTGTTGAGCCAAAGAAGCAGTCATTGTCAAAATACTGCTTGTAGTCGTCATATCCAAGGACAACGTCTACCTTATTACCATCCTTGTCCGGAACAAAAATGTTTCTGATGGTGCAGCCATAATTGAGCACAACCACTTCAACACCGGAATTGTTAGTCAGATGATACGCATAGATAGGTGCTCCGTTTGTAGCTTCTCCCCAAAATTCTCTCTTTACTGCCATACCCGTTATACCTCCTTAGTCTTGTGAACGGTTTAACTCAAAGCTCGGTTCTTCCCTCAAGGGCTCTGAGAAGTGTGACTTCATCAATGTACTCCAGGTCGCCGCCCACAGGAACGCCGCTGGCTATCCTGGTGACTTTTATACCTGTAGGTTTGACCAGTTTACTGATATACATGGCGGTAGTTTCACCTTCAAGGCTTGAGTTGGTCGCAATGATCACCTCGCTTATCTCCTCCGTCTGGAGTCTTTGCATAAGCTCAGTCAGCCTGATATCTGAAGGTCCGATTCCCAGCATAGGCGAAATGGCGCCATGTAAAACATGATATACCCCTTCGTATTTGCCGGTCTTCTCATATGCCGCTAAATCTCTCGCATTTTCCACAACCATTATGGTGTGATGATCCCTGTTTTCATTGCTGCAGATAGGACAGACATCGTCGTCCGTTAACGTGCAGCAAACCTTACAATAATGGACATTTTCCCTTGCGTCGGTTATGGAATCCGCCAGTTTCTTCACCCTGTCCTTGGGCAGGTTGATGATATAAAAAGCCAGCCTTTGAGCCGACTTCCCACCAATTCCCGGAAGGGCAGCCAGTTCATCAATTAAACGGTTGATATGTCCGCTGTATAGATCCATTAGAAAGGTAATCCTCCGCCAAGTCCACCTGTCATTTTGCTCATCATAGCTCCACTGGCCTCGTCAGCCTGCTTCATAGCCTCGTTGACAGCTGCTACGATCATGTCCTGAAGCATCTCAACATCATCAGGATCAACCGCGTCGGGAGAAATGGTAACACTCTTAAGTGTCTTGTTACCAAATACAGTAGCCTCTACAGCTCCGCCGCCGGCCTTGGCTGTAAACTCCTTAGCCTCCAGTTCCTTCTGGCTCTCCTCCATCTGTCTCTGCATTCTCTGAGCCTGCTTCATAAGATTGCTCATGTTTCCAGGCATTCCTCCGCCTGGGAATCCTCCACGTTTTGCCATTATTCATTCTCCTTATCTTCGTCCTCAGTCACTATTTCAAAGTTTATTGACTGAAGGTTAACATATGATTCTTCAAAGGTCTGGGTAGGTTCAAGACACCTGGTCTCATATTCCACGTGCTTTCCCATCATCTCATCAATGAAATTCTGGAATTCCTCCGCAGATTCTCCCTTTGAATATTTATCTGATAACTGCTTGTTGTCAAAGACTATCTGCAGCTTATCATCATTTCCAAGACTGAGCTTCGCCTTTTGCATGTAGGTCTTCATGGGGTTCCCCATGCGCAAAAGAGCTCTCGGCCATTCGCTCACAAGTTTTTTGATATCGTCAGGCACTGCCCTCTCAAGCACTTTCTTTTCCTTGGGCTGGATAGGCGCTCCTGTAACTCCCGGAGCTGCAGCAACTGCTATCTGTCCGCTCTGAAGCCCATCAAGGAGCTTAGAGTTCTTTTCATCGTGCTCTTCCAAAATCCTTAAGCGATCTTCAAAAGAATCCGCCTCGTCCTTGTCCATCTGAGGTTTGCAAAGTCTTATCAGGGTGATTTCTATCAGTATTCTCTTCTGGGTTGCATACCTTATGTTGGATGACAGCTCGGAAAAGATTCTTATGAACCTTAGTATGGTATCGGTGTCTGCCCCTTCTGCCTGCTCCTTCAAAGATTTCAGGTTATCGGTGGAAATGTCAACCACATCCTCCATCTGGTCTGAAGCCTGTACAAGCATAAGATTTCGCAGATACCACACAAAGTCGTTAACAAACTGGGTAAGCTCCCTGCCCTGGATGACTACATCTGACAGGATTGTCAGTGCCGAATTGGCATCCTGAGTATATAGGGCGGAAAAGAGCTTTTGGAAAACTTCCGTGTCTACGGCGCCAAGCACCCCAAGTACCTTATCGTAGGTCAGTTCCTCTCCATAGTTAAATGCTATGCACTGGTCAAGGAGACTCAAGGAATCTCTCATGGATCCGTCGGCTGTCTTAGCGATGTAGCGAAGAGCCCTCTCCTCAACCTGAATACCTTCCGCATCCACAACCTGTCTGAGGCGCCCTTCGATGGTATCAATGGTTATCCTGTGGAAATCGTATCTCTGGCACCTTGATAGAATGGTAATAGGAATCTTGTGGACTTCCGTGGTAGCCAGGATAAACATGACATAGGAAGGTGGCTCCTCAAGGGTCTTAAGAAGCGCGTTAAAAGCACCGGCGGATAGCATGTGTACCTCGTCGATGATATAGACTTTTCTTTTTCCTTTGGTTGGGGAATAGGAAACCTCGTCGATGATCTCTCTGACATTGTCAACGCCGTTGTTGGATGCAGCATCGATCTCGATGACGTTCATGCTGTTGCCGGTGGCGATCTCTTTACACATCTCGCACTGACCGCAGGGACTTCCGTCTATGGGATTCTCGCAGTTTACTGCCTTTGCCAAAATCTTTGCAACAGAAGTCTTACCTGTTCCACGAGTTCCGCAGAACAGGTAAGCATGTCCAACTCTATCTGATCGAATCTGATTCTTGAGCGTTGTGATTATATGATCCTGGCCTTTGACATCTTCAAAGACCGGGGGTCTGAATTTCCTGTATAGTGCTACATAACCCATTTAAATAACTACTCCAACAAAACTTCTATGCTGATGCCAGGCTGCCTTTAATCCCCAAAGCATACTCCAAGCATCTTTGCTTCCTTGATAATGCTGGCATCAGGTGAAACGTATTTCAGCTTGCCTGCGATCTCGGAAAGAGGTACCTTAACAATCTCTCTGTTCTTGTAAGCTACCATATATCCATATTCTTTATTGATAACCAGCTGGCCGGCTTCTGCACCAAGTCTTGAAGCAAATACTCTGTCGTAAGGATCAGGCATTCCGCCTCTCTGCATGTGTCCGGGAACTGTAACCCTGACTTCATGTCCGGTCTTCTTCTGGATGGCTTCAGCTATCTCGTAGGATACTGACGGATACTTGTAGTTAGCCATCTTCTCCTTAAACTCCTTCTTGGAGAGCTTTGCATCCTTCTTGGAGATCGCACCCTCAGCTACAGCAATGATGGTGAATCTGCTGCCTCTCTTGTCTCTGGCCTCAATAGCCTCACACACCTTACCGATATCATAAGGAATCTCAGGGATAAGGATTACGTCTGCACCGCCTGCAAGGCCGGCATTCAGAGTAAGCCATCCAACCTTATGTCCCATAACCTCAATAATGAAAACACGGCCGTGGGAATCAGCTGTGGTATGGATATTATCTATAACATTGGTTGCAACATCTACGGCGCTCTGGAAACCAAAGGTCATATCTGTGCCCCAAAGGTCATTATCAATTGTCTTGGGAAGGGATACTACGTTGAGTCCCTCCTCACTCAGCAGATTAGCGGTCTTCTGGGACCCGTTTCCGCCAAGAACTACAAGGCAGTCAAGCTGAAGCTTATAGTAATTCTGCTTCATTGCCTCAACCTTATCAAGTCCGTTCTCGTCAGGCTCTCTGATAGTCTTAAAGGGAGTTCTTGAACTTCCAAGAATTGTTCCGCCCTTTGTCAGGATACCTGAAAAGTCCTTCGAGGTCAGCATTCTGAAATCGCTGTAGATGAGTCCTCTGTATCCATTCTTGAATCCATAAAACTCAACTTCCTCTCCGCTGTGCGCAATACACTTAACAACGCCGCGCATTGCTGCATTCAAAGCCTGACAGTCACCACCACTAGTCAACATACCAATTCTCATCATGTGAAAAAGGCCTCCTTTGAATTAAAAGCTATAAGCTTATTTGTAAACGCACACTACTAGTAATTATACATTAATTCTGCCCATACTGCCAACTAATCCGGTTGACTATGAATCATTAAAAAAGTATAATAAAAAACGCTTCGGTGCTATTCCCGAAGCGCTTTGGAGACGTATCAAAGTGGTCGTAATGAGGCGCACTCGAAATGCGTTTGTCCGTAAGGGCACGCGGGTTCGAATCCCGCCGTCTCCGTTTAATCTAGGATCCTGATTACTGTAACATCCAGTTTTTTCATCATATCTATTACAGCTCCGTTCTGGAGTTTAACCTTAGGCCTTGAAAGGTTCTTTTCATCATTCTCCATTACTATACCCTGCAGTCCATTAGACATAAGAACTTTACAGCCCAGTGGGTAAGGAGCAACATACTTAAGGAACGTGTTGATAATGTCAATATCAAACATGGTTCCGCTGTTGGCCATGATGTATTCAATGGCATCTGCCGGATTCATGGCATCCTTGTAGGCGCGCTTAGCAGTAAGTGCGTCGTACACATCTGCCACGTGTATGATCCTGGCGAACTTATGGATACCTTCTCCCTGGAGTCCTCTGGGATAGCCGGATCCATCCCAGTTCTCATGATGGGAGTAGACGGCATTCTTAACAACAGCTGCCACGTCCTCAGCTCCCGTATCAACTCTGTCACGGAGCCTTTTAAGGCCATACAGAGGGTGGTTCTTCATCTCCTCGTACTCTTCCTTGGTAAGCTTTGCAGGCTTATTAAGTATTTCCACAGGAACATCGCATTTTCCAATATCGTGCATGAGCGCACCCTGGGAAAGCAGCTCAAGCTCACTGTTCTTAAGCCCCATTCCAATACCAATGATAACGGAAAGCACATCCACGTTTACGCTGTGGACATAGGTGTAGCTGTCGTAGGAACTTAAGGAAACCTGCTCCACAATAAGCGAATCAGAACTCTGGATCTCATTTACGATGCTGTTGGCAAGGAACATACAGGCGTCGATATCAAGCTTTCTGAGCTTGTTGATGGCCTTCATCCTGGTTTCATCTGAAACGATGCTCTTGGCGTTTTCCACGTCTCCGTTTTCGTAGACATAGACACCGTCAAACTGAAGCTTTTGTATCCTGGCAATAAACGAATCGGAAAGCTGGGTGTTTGCCCTTAAAAGCACCTGTTCATTATCGTCGTATAGGTTGCTGGACAGAATCATTCCAGCCTTAAGGTCTTTTGCGCCGACGTACCTCATACCTCACACCTCCTTGACATGTCCTGTAGTACAGTTGTGTGAGATAATTCCATTTGCGATGAAGTTTCTGCCGGTAGTCATTATCTCCACCATATCTTCGCAGTCAACTTCCTCAATGGATACTATCCTGACTTTATCGTGGTGCTTATCCTGAATATCTACATTCTCGAGCTTACAGGTAGTCACAGGATTATAAATATTGTAAAAGCGCAGCAGTTCTGAAGGTCCGCCCAGGAGCATAGCCTTCCTGTCTTTACTGCTGTATTCATATTCGAAGCCATACATATCAAGGCCGTATTTAACTATGTCAAGGAACTGCCTCTTTGAACTGGTGACATTCTTCACGAAGGGATTTCCCGATCCGTTTGAGTCATAGACTCCAGCCACAAAACCTCTGATGAAATCCTCCTTGTCCTTATTCTTAGAGAACTTATTGGACAGGTTTATCATCTCGGTATAGGGAAGGTTGAGCTTCTTGGTTATATAGTATTCGTTAGTATCATTATCCCTGGCAAAGCAGTCTTCTATAGTCGCATCAGCGCCAAAATACAAAAGATAATTGTACATGCGCTTCGTTACTGCTGCCTCCTGAAGCACAAATTCAGCTATATCACCGCCTTTAAAAGAGATCAGATTCTTGCCATAGATCTCCGCGCTCACAAAGTACCCCTGCATATAGAGCTTGGTCTCCTCGTGGGCTTTCTTAAGACTCCCTGTAAGACCGCACATTTTGATGTCTTCTTTCAGGTAAACCTTTCCTGCAGGAAGGGTGTCATCATCATAGGTAAAGAGCCATCCCTGCTTGGTCAGCCACTGGTGGTTAGCGCTACTTATTAAAACTCTGCCATCATTTAAGGTTATCCTGAAAGCCTTGCCTTTGCGCTTGTTTACGCTGATAACCTCACTCTTCACGTATTGATAGGAATCTCCGTTGTACTGAACAGCATAAACAGCATCGCCTTTTTTCAGCTCTTTGACCTTTCTCATTGTATTGTTGTACATCAGAACAGTCATATTACCGTCAACACAATCAAAGTTTCTTTTCATAGTCAGCCTCTCCATAGAAATGTCCAGGTTACCATTAAAAAATCCCAGCAGGTTAATTTAACACTGCTGAGATTAATTTTACACTATCTTTCGATTGCTATCCACTTATAATGTTGGCTGTGTTCCACAGTACTGACAAACCATTCGAGTACCGGAATATACGATATGAGGAGTATCCTTCTGACACTTAATACAGTAATGGGTGGTCTTTCCAGCCCCCTCTTTTATTTCTGCCACCTCAGCTCCACTGGAGGCTTTGGCAGTCCTTCCACCGGCAACATTTATAAGTTCACTCTCTTCAAGTTTTTTCTTCATTTCATCAGACATAAGGCAATCTCCTTTCCCCGTTTCTTATTTATACGAACAAAAAAAATCATTGGCAAATTTCTTTTTTCAAATTCAGAATGTATACTTCAAAACCAATTCGCTAAGGGCTCTGTAGGTTCCTCTTGGCACAGAGAATTCCTTTCCATCTTCCATCACCACGTAGTCCTTAGTTATCTTTAAAACTCTTTTCAGATTTATTATGCTCTTGGCCCCTAGGACATAAAAATAGGGTCTGTCCAGTTCATCGATCAGGGGCTGAAGAGTGCTCCTTATCAAAAAGCTGTCCTCGCCAAGCACAATCCTCTTGTAGTGGTCCTGAGACTCAATGTAGATAATGTCGTCAAGCTCTACTCTGTGGACCTCTCCGCTATCCCTGAAGGTCAGAAACCTCGCCTCTTCCTCCTGCTTGCAGACACGGTCCATGGCATCAAAAAACTCCTCCTCGAGGATGGGCTTTTCAAGATAATGGACCGCATGGATCCTGAAGGCCTCCTTGTAAAAGGCATTTGAGGAGGTCATGAAGATGATCTGAGCATCTTCATTCTTATTCCGGATGGCCTGGGCCAGCTCGATTCCGTTTATCTTGTCGATATAGATGTCCAGCAGATAGATGTCGTAGATCTGCTTTTCCATGGCACCCAAAAGATCCAGGGAGCTGTAAAAGACATCTGCCCTGATCTCCAAGCCTTCATGTGCCTTCCTGTATTTCTCCAAAAGCTCTGCCGCCTGAGCAGCAGAGCTTTTTTCATCATCACATATTGCTAAAGAATACATTGTTCCCCCAACGCCCTTCTTTATCCCTTAAAATCTATACTCTGACCAATACTCTTCTCATATGGTGTCATCACCGAATCCGCCCGAAGCGAGAAGTTATAGTCTTCAATCTTTCTAAGGAGATCCTCCACAGAATCTGCCTGGAGGATAACGTAATCCTCCTCATCATCCTCTACTTCAGTTCCGTCCTTGTTCCGGAGCTTTTCAAGCTGGGCTTTTTCTGCTTCCTTCTTTTCTGCAGCCTTCTCAGCTTTCTTTTTCTCTGCTCTCTTTTCCTGGAGCTTGTCCATCATATCTTTGTTGGACTTACTCATAACAGCGAAGAAAGATGCTGTTCCGTTGTCGTTGACCTGCATTCCAATGGTCTTGACTCCGGACTGGTTTTGCATAATGGACTTGAGCTCCGGCATCTTAGCCTGAGCCTGGGCTATAAGCCCCTCATACTTTGCCCTGTACTCCTCATCAGTGGCCATTCTCTCAATCTTTTCTTCATCGATGAGAACTACCATCCTGTTGGCATTACCAAAGGAGCTGGCGTTTGCCTTGGCATAGTCCTTCATGTCCTTACTTACAAGGACAAAGTCCATATTGGAGTATTTCTTTTTCAGTTCCTCGTAGTACTTGGCACCCTCTTCACTGAGCTGTACCTTTCCCAAAGTCTTGCCATAATTACCGGTAGTTTTGCTGCTTTCCTTTGTTTCGGAATTCCTGGCTGCCTCATAGACAGCGGGATTTGTGCCGGCAGCGATCTCAGAAATGTTGCTCATGGTTCCCTCCTTGTCTCGAGAATAATCCCGTCAGCCTCCGTGCTGATGTGAACATTTACAGTTTCTTACTCTACCTTATCTCCTGTCTTGGCATCATATACAGATGACTCCAGCACTTCACCTGTTTCATACAATACCTTGGAGAATATTATCTGTTTCTTTTTCTGGTCATACTCTGTCTTATATATATATCGGACATTATCATCAAGAACTTCACGGTCTCCGATCCAATTTGGGCAGAAAAATTCAAATCCGTCTCCTGATTGAACCTCCAGCATCTTGTTGGACACGTCTACAGATACTCCCTCATCAGTCAGGATCTTGTAGTCAAAGTCAGCATAATCGCCAATCTCAGCATCTTCCCTGCCTATTGAGCTAAGGTATTCCTCTGCATAGGATCTCTCCTGCTTCTCAAGCTCATTCATGTCGTCAGGATCTATGGTGATGCACCTGCTCCAAAGAGCTTCAGGGAAATTCTTTTTGATGGAATCAACAAAGTTGCTTCCGTCCTCAGCCTCCACCATGGAAATGAATTCAAAGCTTCCATCATCATGGGACTGAACAGTTACTACTGCCGGAATAGCTCCGGTTCCAGCACACTTTACAAAATTTCCGTTCTGGAACTCGTATGCGCCAAACATCTCCAGGATATAGCACTTCTGGTTACCGTCAGCATCAGGCTCATCCTTGTCCATAAGGATATGCCCCTCGCCCTGGGTCTCTCCTGCCTTAAACAGATTATTATTGCACAGGATGATTCCTGCTCCGATGGCTTCATCCAAAGACGCAGTGATCTCGGGAACACTTTCCATCACAGCTTCCTGTGTTGATGCTTCAGCAGGTGCCTCAGGTGCAACCTCTTCTACTGAACTCTCCTCTGCAGCAGCCGGCGGTGCTTCTTCCGGCGCATTACTCTTGCCACAGCCCGCTATAACGGTAGAAGTTAAAAGAGCTACTGTTAATAGTGCAATTACTCGATTCTTCATAAAGCCTCCTCATCTGATCAGTTGAGCTGGTACTTCCTCCTCTGATCCTCAGTCAAACTGGCGTCTCCGAATTGCTTTTGAACTTCACCCATAAGATCTTCAAGACTCTTGACCTTGAATTTATATGTTTCTTTTCCGTTAATACTTATTATACTATTTTGTTTCTTTAAATAGAACACTCCCTTATAAGCCTTTCCTGTAAATGTAAAGCTGCCTGTGTCCATAAAGTACAGATTGACTGAAGTCCTGAACGCAATAGTATGTCTTTCCACATCCTCCATAACGTTGTGGATGTCCTCGATAACGTCGTCGGATTCATACACAAATTTCTTCTCGTTAAGGTCATAGATCCTGAGATAAAGATCTGACCCCTGAAGATAAAGCTTCGAACCATCCTCAGACATATATACGAAACCGCTGCCCAGAGTGGCATAGTACTTTACTTCATCCAGAACATCCAGGCTTTGGGCGTCAACAACACGAAGTACGCCATCCACGCAGGAAATAAGGAGTTTGCTGCCATCCTCTGTCATCCTAAGGCCTATAGCCCTGTAGTCAGTAAGTATCGGCTCCACATCATCCACCGACATGTCAGCCTTAAACAGTTCCCCATCATAGTTGATGTAATAGAATATATCGCCGGTATCCGGAAGGACAGCCTCGTTTATGATCTTGCTGTGGTCATATTCCTGCAACAGAGTTCCGGCCTGAAGCTCTTTTTTCTCCACAACATCCACCAGCTTGTAGTCAAGGGACATCCAGAACAAAGCTCTTTTGCCCCCTACAGAAATCACATCTTTTGTAAGGGAGTATTTGCTTTCAAAAGAGGCTTCCTCTCCCTTGTCAGCTGCAATGTCGTAGTAGTAAAACTTCTCGTAATTAACCGGGAAGACTACGGTTTTGTTGTCCAGGAAGAACATATCTGAATATGATGCCCCCTCCAGTACAAGCTCCTTCTTAAGTTCACCGGTGGTTGTGTCATAAATGTAATAAGTGGTCTTACCATACTCAGGACAAGACATTCTGGAGATGACCATATAGTTCTCACCAGGACTCTTTAGCTGATAGTCCTTTGGAGTTGGCATGGTAGCCAGATTCTCAATGGTGTCATCCTCCAAAGCTTTCATCAAAGTAATATCAGATGACCTGTACCCCGAGGAAATAAGCCTATTGGCGCCAATTGCGAAATGAATGAGGCTGTCAGCAACTTCAATGGTGTTATCAGTGTAGACAGTGCCTGTAGTGGCGTTGACAACATAAACCTTTCCGCTTATGGTACCCACGTAAGCATAGTTATTGTCACTGATCAGACGGAACGCCTCAATATCATTATCCGGGTAACATGTTGCTAAGACTTCTCCGGTATTAAGGTCAAGGGTATAGAGGCAGCTGCACAAGGATACCACCAGCTCATCATGCTTTATACCATTACCATCCTCGTAGCTTCTGGTCCTGACTCTGGTATAGCTGTTGTCAAAGTTGGAAGGAGTATGAGCACACTCAGTGGCAAACAAAAGCTCCCCGCTGGTCAGGTCGAATTTTTGAATATATGCAGACCTTGTCTCAGTAGCCATCAGATCCTCGAAGGTCATTGAGGCCACTGCAAGATAGCCATCCACGGTAAAGTGGAAATCCAGCTGAGAGTCTCCAAAGGTATTGGCACATACTGCATTTCCCGTCCTGGTGTCTATTATGCGAATGCCTAAAGGCTCATCCGCAGCAGCATCCGACATATCAACAGCCACATAAGTTCCCTCCTCGTTCATCCTGATCTTGGATGAAAAGTCAGTCCCTTCTTCCTCATTAGTGTAGCTGAATACCACTTCACCTGTGACGCAGTCTCTCACCTCCACCAGGTCAGAATAACTCAAAGCCACTTTTTTACTTTTGTTATCAAACCAGGCTCCCAGGCACTCATCCGGCAGATACACACTGTAGACCTCTGTGCCGTCCTCTTCAAAGCACCTTAGCTTAAATCCGGTCACCACCACAGGTTTTCTGTCAACAACAGATAACTCCGTTACAGCATCCAGCTCGCCACCAAGATACTCAGCATATTTCTCAAACAAAAGCTCACCTTTATCAGTATCCCAGTAATAGAGCCCGCTCTGGCTATCATAGGAAAAGACTCTTTCCCCATCTGAACTGCAGGAGAAATCCCTTACAGCCATATTGTGACGAAGCTTTAGATCATTCTTAAGTTCTGAGCCCAGTTCATATGTACCAAGAGCCTGTGAAAGGGCATAGATATCGTCCTGGACCAAAGGCCTGTCATCCCCGGACTTTGGAAGCCCCTCAAGGGCTATGAGCGCAGCAGTCTTCCTGTCACCCTCTTCCAGAACGCGAAGAGATGTGGCAGCTATTACCTTTGACTCGTTTATAAGCTTTTGCTGATAGTTTTCATTGATTCTTGCCAGATTGTAGGCATTGTAGACGCCAAAAGCCACTCCCAGGATCGCTACTCCGGTGGCTATGGTCATATTTCTTCTGACACGGCGCTCTCTGTGGCGCTGTCTAAGATCATCATAATCGCAGTGAAGGATCGAAGCTGCAAGCCTCATGGTCTCCACCTTGATCTTCTTGTTGATCTCCCTTTTTGTCTCGCCCCTTACATCTGCCGCCAGAGGCTCTACAGGATTCCCGTTCTCATCAGATAAGAGCTGAGGAGGAAAAGAGTCTTCAGGCTCTCCCTCAACTAACACTGCAAGAACGTTTTCCCTTCCATGAAGGGATATAAAAGTATCTATTTCCTTCATAACCCAGTATGACTCCTGGGTCTGTGGTGAACAGATAACAACAAGCATCTCTGACTCTGTCAGAGCGTATTCTATATTGTTTCCAAGATCACTTCCGATAGGGAGTTCTTCCTGATCCCTGAACACCCTCTGGATCCTTTTCTTTCCTGTCTCCTTCTGAATCTTCCTGGGGATCTTAGTGGTCTCCAGTGCCTTGTGAACCTTCTTTGCTACATACATGTCCTTCTCAAGATGTCTGTAGCTGATAAATGCATCGTACTTCATTACCCAAAAAACTCTTTCCAATTAAAATATTTATTTCCACATGTCACTTACAAAATACATAAGTGCCGCCCAGGTGTAGATAGAATAAAATGTCCCCTTGCCATCAACACCGTTTTTAAGCAGCTCTTTTGCCTGATCCTTAGTGACAAGTTCAAAGCCGTCAAAGCACTCCTGACCCTCTGCCCCAGCCTGAGTAAGCTCATCAAGGCTCTGAAGATGGAGCTTAACGCAAACAAGGGCGTTGCTCTCATCCGTCATCCCGGGAGTACTGAAAAGAAATGGATTGATAACGAAAAGCTCATCCCTTTCATCATCCACCACAATTCCCGTCTCCTCATGGATCTCCCTCCTGGCAGTCTCTAAAAGAGGCTCGTCCTTCTCGGAATCCTCAGGATCCACAAGACCTGCAGGAACCCCTAAAAGAAATCTTCCTGTGGGATATCTGAATTCATAGGAGAAAAGAAGCTGTGGCTCTTTTCCCGGAAGTTCTATGATAACCACGCAGCTGACAGCGTCAGGCAAAGCCTTCTTTAGCTCCTCTGGGCTCATGGTAGCCACTATTTTTTCAAGAGGCCTTCTTGTGGCATTCAGATAGTGTTTCCCTTCCGCATACTGAAGATCAAAAACTTTGATAAATTTCTTGTCGAGGACTGTCTCGACGCATTCCTTACTGATAACCGGTTTTTTCATAGCTCTCCTTTATATCTGATGTCTTACAACTTTGTACTCATCATTATCCTGATAGTAGGGGCATTCCTTGGCATTTCCGGACATGAGTCTGTAGTAATCGTCCTCGTCCATGTTCACCATGCAGGTGTAGCACTCCCAATCCTCATCATAGACATAGTTTGCGCAGGTATCGCAGATCATTCAAAATCCTCTCCAAGGCCGAAATTCATGGCCTCAATATAATCCTCATCAAAGCTGTCCAGCTCCGCAAGTTGTGTAACCTTCGCAGATCTGGCTATACGCTCCAGCTCTTCTGCAGCGTCTTCCAGAGCCTTCCCTCCGGAAAGAACCTTTGTTGTAAAAAGAGCTGCTCCCTTTAGGGCAGAATTGCCCACAGCTACTATCTTACCATCAAACGCCTTTGGAAACATCTTTAAATTAGAGATATTTTCCTGACTGATATTGCTTCCAAAACCGCCGGCTATATATACCCTGTCAGGTTCCTTTCCCTGCAAAAGAGCTTTTGCTCCCGTAAGGATAGCTGCCTTAGCCAGCTGCACATTTCTTATGTCACCCTGAGTGAACCTGATACTGCCATCCTCTGTCACAGGAAAGCCCTCCTCAAAGAACTTTTCCGTCAAAAGACCTGTATCATCGATGATCCCATTTCCATAAAGCTCAGAAACAATCTCCATGACACCTGTCCCGCAGATCCCTATAGGAGCCTTTCCTCCTATGGTCTCATAAGTTACTTTCCTGGCTCCGGGATCTATGCTCACATGGCTTATGGCTCCGGGAACCGACGGAGCTCCTGCAGATATTCCTCCCGCCTCAAAAACAGGCCCCGCTGCAGTGGAGGTCACATTCATCACCTTACCGTCATAGAAGGCCATCTCTCCGTTGGTTCCAAGATCCAGGAAAAAGAACTTTTCCGAAGGATTCGGGGCCAACGAAAAAAGGCCGGATACTATGTCTGCCCCCACAAAGCCTGAGATTCCCGGCATCAGAGTGAGGTTTATGCCTGGGATATCCGGCATTATTGTTTCCGAAGGCATCTGTTCCAGATCAAGAAAATTCGAAGTATAGGGGTACTTTCCAAGTCCGGAAACATTTCTTTTTGCCAGAAGATTAAGCATTGTGGTATTTCCGGTAATTGTTATGGCTTTGAGATCAGGACTGTCTCCTTTAAAGGATATCCCTTCAGCAGCTGACAGCTCTTTTACCAGGGACCCTATGTCGGAAACAGCCAGAGCGCTTAATTCCTTAAGTATGATCTCGTCCTCTGCAGCAGCAATCCTTGAGATCACATCTGCGCCGTATTTCCTCTGGGAATTTACGCAGCTGGCGGTTCTGATAATGCTGCAGCCTTCATCTTCTCCGCTCAGACTATCATCACACCTTATTAAGGCTGCGGCGATTGTGGTGGTGCCAAGATCCACTGCGATTCCATAGGACACTGATGTATTGATGTGCGATGTCCGACTGTCAGATTCAGCCGTTGAAGACTTGTTCTGTCCGGCTTGTTCTTCCGCCCTGTATTCCAAAGTTGCTATGGACATATCCTTTTCCAAAACCTGCTGCCCCAGATCAAGCTCACAGTCTTCATTTAAGATGCATCTGCAAAGAAGCCTTACTCCATCTGCTCTCTCCTCATCTGAGAGAACATCCTCCTCATAGAAATCTGCATTGGGTGCACCCTTAAGAAATCGCACTTTGCATTTTCCACAGCCTTTACTTCCTCCACAGGGAAGACTGTATTTTATACCCTCCCTGTCAAGGATCTCCTTAAGCCTTTTGCCTGTTTCGGCATTTAGTTTATGTGATTTACCATATTCAGTTATTGTCACACTAATTCGCAAACCCTTCATACATCAATAGTTTAGCATAAAAGTAGTTGCATTATTGTGGCATTTTGGAGTTAAATGTGAGAAAATATAAGTTACGAAATAATTGTAGCTTTTAAAGTATGAAAGGAGATAGTTATGGGGCTTATTTCAGCAGCACTTTCAGCAGGTGGCAGCGTTCTTTCTGATCAGTGGAGAGACTATTTCTACTGCGAATCACTTCCTAATGAGGTGCT
>CAMVRW010000016.1 GCA_947169985.1 uncultured Butyrivibrio sp.
CTGAAAGCGCTCCAAAGGTCCTTCCGTGGAAAGAGTGGTTCATGGCAATGATCTCGTGATCATTCTTGCCGTCTTTCAGGAAAGCATACTTCCTCGCAGCCTTAAGCGCACCCTCCACAGCCTCTGCTCCGCTGTTGGTCAAGAACACCCTGTCCATTCCGGACACTTCTTTTATCTTCTTTGCTGCCTCAACCGCCGGAACATTGTAGTAGTAATTGGATGTGTGAAGAAGCTTGTCAATCTGGGCTTTCAGTGCATCATCATAGTCCTTGTAGTGATAACCCAGCGCAAATACTGCGATACCGGACACAAAATCCAGATATTTCTTGCCCTCCAGATCATAGAGGTAAACTCCCTCGCCTCTGTCCAGCACGATCTGATAACGATTATATGTATGCAAAAGAGCTTTCTCAGCCTCGTCAATGTACTGCTTCATCAATTCACTCATCACAATTCTCCTATCTATGTCTAAGAATCAGGCCCTAAGATCAAAGTTCACATCAACCAGCCAGCTCATCACCGTCAGGCATGAACATGGTTCCGATACCCTTATTAGTAAAGATCTCAAGAAGCAGGCAGTGTGGGATTCTACCATCCAGGATGTGGACTCTGTTTACACCGCCTTTTACTGCATCCGTACAGTTGCCAAGCTTAGGAAGCATGCCTCCGCCTATGTTCCCACTGGCGATCAGGGCATCTGCCTCAGAGCAGGTAAGCCTTGAAATAAAGGTAGAAGGGTCTTTTATATCCTTGTAAACGCCCTCGATATCTGTAAGGAATGCCAGCTTGTCAGCACCAACTGCTTTTGCTATAGCGCAGGCTGCATCGTCAGCGTTGATATTGAAGGTATCAAAGTTGTCGTCAAGACCGATAGGAGCAATGATCGGAAGGTAGTCATTATCAAGAAGGTCATATAAAACCTTTGGATCCACCTTGTCAATTTCCCCAACAAAGCCTATGTCCTGTCCGCCGGAAAACTTCTTGGTAACATGCAAAAGTCCTGAGTCCTTACCGCTTATACCGATGGCCTTAACTCCCAGCTCCTGAACCATGGTCACTAGCTGCTTGTTGACTCTTGAAAGAACCATCTCTGCAATTTCCATAGTCTCAGAGTCTGTGACACGAAGGCCGTTGACGAACTCCGCCTCCTTGCCAACCTTGTTAACCCAGGAACTGATAGCCTTTCCGCCACCATGTACGATGATAGGCTTAAAGCCAACCAGCTTCAAAAGAGTCACATCCGTAATGACATTCTTTTGCAGCTCCTCGTTGCTCATGGCACTTCCGCCGTACTTCACAACGATGATCTTGCGATTAAACTTCTGTATATAAGGAAGGGCCTCAACCAGCACCTCCGCTTTCTTCAGTACTTCCTGCATATCCTTGTCCATGTCACTCTCCTCCTTCAATCTGCGCTCCTACATTGCAACAGGCATTAAGATCTGTAATCTGCGTTAATCTTTACATAATCATAAGTGAGATCACATCCCCAGGCTGTAGCCTCCTGATCCCCCTCATTCATGTTTACAAAAACAGTAACAGCGTCAGCCTTCATTATCTTCAGGGCCTCATCCTCATCAAATACGATAGGTGTTCCCTTGTCAAAGACCTTCAGCTTTCCATTGACGCTCTCAAAGTACAGCTCCACATCATTCTGATCAAACTGTGCTCCTGAATAGCCCATAGCACACAGGAACCTTCCGAAGTTGGCATCACAGCCGTAAATAGCAGCCTTTGAAAGGTTTGAGCCAACAATTGCCCTTGAAAGAGTCCTTGCATCCTCCTTGCTCTTAGCACCAACAACCGTTGCTTCAAAGAGCTTACTAGCACCTTCTCCGTCAGCAGCCATCTTCTTTGCCAGGAACTTGCAAACAAAGTCCAGGGCCTCTTTAAAGGTCTCAAAGTCGCTTCCCTTTGAACTGATCTCAGGGTTCCCAGCCTCTCCGTTAGCCATTATCAGTAAGGTGTCATTTGTAGAGGTATCTCCGTCAACTGTTATCATGTTAAAAGAGTCTTTTACCACCTCTGAAAGTGCTTCCTGAAGCAGGTCCTTCTTTATGAAAAGATCTGTTGTAAGGAACGCAAGCATTGTACACATATTGGGGTGGATCATGCCTGAGCCCTTGCTCATTCCACCAAGGGTAACTTCCTTTCCGCCAATCTCAAAACTTACAGCCACTTCCTTATTAACAGTATCTGTGGTCATGATAGCCTTTGAAGCAGCTGTTCCGGCCTCAAGGCTTCCATCTAAAGTCTTACTCATGGTATTTACACCATTTACCAGCTTATCCACAGGAAGCTGCATTCCGATAACTCCGGTAGAAGCCACAGCAACAGACTCAAATGGAACCGAAAGGGCTGCTTCCACAGCCTTGGCTGTTGCCTCGCAGGCATCAAAGCCTTCCTTACCGGTGCAGGCATTGGCAATTCCTGAATTAACAACCACTGCATGCATGGGCTCTCCGGATTTTACTATCTTCATATCCCACTGGACACAGGCTGCCTTAACCACGTTTGAAGTAAAAGTTCCTGCGCTTACACAGGGAGTTTTGGAAAAGACAAAGGCCATGTCTGTCCTTCCCTGATACTTTATGTTTGCCTCGCAGCTGCTGGCCTGAAATCCCTTTGCAGCTGTAACACCGCCTTCTATCTGCTTCATGTTCCCTCCATTCACTTATTAAATACTGTGAGGTTTCCCTCATTCAGTGCAAAATCATAGTAGTTAAGGTCTTCTCTGAGAGTCCAGCCCATCTTCTGCCAGAACTTATTACCTACCACGTTGGTAACAAAAGCATTTAGGCAGACCTTGTTGATCTGCTCCTTTTCAAGCTGCTTGCAGCAGAACTCCACCATCTTTCTGCCTATTCCGTGCATTCTGTACTCTTCACTAACACATACGTGATATAAGCAGGCTCTTCTGCCGTCATGGCCACATAAAATAGCACCCACTATCTTTCCATCCTTCTCGTACACTGCACTGGTGGTAGGATTTCTTTTCAAAAATCTCTCAACGCCTTCCCTGGAATCATCCATGGAACGCATTCCAAATCCATGAATAGATTTCCAAAGGGCATACACATTATCGTAATCTTCACATGTCATTACACGAACCAAAGCTATCACCTCTTTATGGGAATAATGGAACCAGGTCAAGGCCTGTGTTTTCCTCAAGTCCAAACATTATGTTCATATTCTGAACTGCCTGTCCTGCTGCACCTTTCACAAGATTGTCAATTGCGCCCATCATTATGATACGGCCTGTTCTCTCATCAATTTTAAACCCAATATCGACAAAATTGCTACCTTCAACCCATCTGGTCTCAGGATAGATTCCATCATCCAGAAGTCTTATGAAGTGCTCTTTTCCATAGTATTTTTCGTATGCTGCCCTAACTTCTGCTTTTGTAGGAAGATCGCCGTCCTTCTTTATAAGAGTTGCATACTCAGTTGCAAGGATTCCCCTGTTCATAGGAGCAAGATGAGGTGTGAAGTTAAGAAGTAGCTCTTTTCCTGCGGCGTAGCCAAGCTGCTCCTCGATCTCGGGAGTGTGTCTGTGATTGGCAACACCATAGGGCTTTGCTGACTCATTGACTTCGCAGTAGAGGTTTGCGACCTTCGCTCCACGACCGGCACCGGAAACACCGGAAAGTGCATCTATAATAAGAGTGTCCGGATCGATCAGTCCCTCTTTTACCAGAGGATAGGCCGTGAGGATCGAGCAGGTGGTGTAGCATCCGGGATTGGCTAAAAGCCTTGCACCCTTTATCTTGTCCCTGTTGATCTCGCAAAGACCGTACACAGCTTCTTCTATATACTGTGGAGCCTTGTGCTCTATCTTGTACCACTTCTCGTATACGGAAACATCCTTTAATCTGAAGTCAGCAGAAAGATCAATAATCTTTACCTTATTAAGGATCTCATCATTAACAAGGGATGCGCACAGGCCCTGGGGAGTAGCTGTAAAAATGACGTCGCACTCTTTTGACAGCTCGTCCATGTTATCGTCCAGGCACTTGGCATCTACTAATTTAAAGAGATTTCCGTAAATGCTGCTGTACTTTTCATCTATATAACTTCTGGAGCCGTACCACACAACCTGCGCCTTAGGATGTCCCTGAATAAGTCTTACGATCTCCGCTCCTGCATAGCCTGTAGCTCCGATGATTCCTACCTTTATCATAGTATTCCCGGTCCTTTCATTAACTGTCTGATGCAACAAATTTGTTTAAGTATACGTCCGCTAAATGAATATTGCAATAGCTTTCCTAAATAAATATGCAAATATTTGCCAGTATTTAAATATTTATGCAAATTACTATTGCATTTTATACATTTTAGGTTTATATTAGAGCCAACATTGAAAAATGAAGCAAAAAAGAAAGAAGGAAATCTATTATGGCTAAAGAAAAAGTAATACTCGCTTACTCAGGTGGACTTGATACTACAGCTATCATTCCATGGCTTAAAGAGAACTTTGATTACGAAGTTGTTTGTGTTTGTATCGACTGCGGTCAGGAAGAAGAGCTTGACGGTCTTGATGAAAGAGCTAAGAGCTGCGGCGCAAGTAAGCTCTACATATTAGATGTAGTTGATGAGTTCTGTGACGAATACATCGTTCCCTGCGTAATGGCTCATGCTGTTTATGAGAACAAGTATCTTCTTGGTACATCAATGGCTCGTCCTCTTATCGCAAAGAAGCTGGTTGAGATTGCCAGAAAAGAAGGCGCTGTTGCTATCTGCCACGGTGCTACAGGTAAGGGAAATGACCAGATCCGTTTCGAGCTTGGTATCAAGGCTCTGGCACCGGACATCAAGATCATCGCAGCCTGGAGAAATGACAAGTGGACAATGGATTCCCGTGAGTCAGAGATCGAGTATTGCCGTCAGCATGGAATCAATCTTCCATTCTCAGCTGACTCAAGCTATAGCCGTGACAGAAACCTTTGGCATATTTCCCATGAGGGCCTGGAGCTTGAGGATCCTTCCCTTGAGCCCAACTACAAGCATCTCCTTGTTCTTGGCAAGACTCCGGAAGAAGCTCCTGACACACCAACAACCGTTACAATGACCTTCGAAGGCGGAATTCCAAAGTCCGTTAACGGAAAAGAGATGAAGGTGTCCGATATCATTCGTACCCTGAATAAGCTGGGCGGCGAGAACGGAATCGGAATTGTTGATATCGTTGAGAACCGTGTAGTAGGCATGAAGAGCCGTGGCGTTTATGAGACTCCCGGAGGAACTATCCTCTACGAGGCACATCAGCAGCTTGAAGAGTTGATTTTAGACCGTGATACCTATACAATGAAAAAAGATATGGGCAACAAGTTTGCCGATCTAGTATATGAAGGGAAATGGTTCACTCCTCTTCGCGAAGCACAGCAGGCATTTATCGAATCAACACAGAAGTACGTTACCGGTGAAGTTACCTTCAAGCTCTACAAGGGCAACATCATCAAGGCAGGTACAAAGTCTCCATACTCTCTCTACAACGAGAGCATCGCATCATTCAAGACCGGAGACCTCTACGATCACCACGATGCTGAAGGCTTCATCAATCTCTTCGGACTTTCATCAAAGGTTCGCGCTATGAAGATGCAGGAAGTTGAGAAGAACAAATAATATTAGATGAAGTCCATCTTCTTTTTTGCCGGATATTTTATAGTAATGAACATCTTAGGGTTCGCCTTGATGGGAATTGATAAAAGGAAAGCTCAGCGTAGCGCCTATCGAATCCCCGAGGCGACCCTTTTTACGATTGCAATCATGGGCGGAAGCCTTGGCAGCGTACTTGGTATGTACCTGTTCAGACATAAGACAAAACATTGGTATTTTAAGCTGGGAATGCCTATAATATTAGTATTACAGGTGGCGCTTGCCGTTCTTTTGATTCTCAGTCCGCTTGATTTTAAATTTATGTAATGGGGTACAGGGTATGCACTTAGCAGTATGCGACGACAATATAGCTGACAGAAAGCAGACAGAAAGGCTTCTCGGAAGACAATCTGACCGTATCTTCAAAGAGACCGGAGAGCGCATCTACATTGACTCCTTTGGGAACGTGGAGGCATTTCTTCACAATCCCCAGATGTATCATGGGCTTTTCGTAGATATGGTTGGAAGCCCCATAAACGGCTTTGAAGTTATGAAAAAGCTCCTTGAAGCCGGCGTCTACCGCCCCATCATAATGTGCACCTCCTCCATCGACTACAAACTCCTTATGGAGGAAGCAAACATAGATGCCCCTAATATCTATTTTTTGGACAAGCCCATCAAGGTTGCAGAGATCACTGCCATGGTTGACATGATCAAGGAACAGACTGTTGAGGGTGAGCCTGAAATAGAGCTAAGAAGCCGTCAAGGTACAGTTTACGCCAAGGGAGACGACATCATTTTTGTTAAAAGAGCTAAGAATGAGCTCCACGTTTACCTGACAGACGGACAGATCGTTGCCATCTTGGCAGATATCATTAATTTCTACGATGAATGCGGAGCTATCTTCGATCAGATGTGTCCCGTCAACGACAACACCTTTATAAATGTGAATCACGTAAAAAAGACATCCTTTGGAAAGGTGGAAATGGATAACGGAGAAACACTTCCCGTGGCCTTCACCTACAGGAATGCTATTAAGAAAACAAAAGAGTTCATCAACAAATGATGGACTCTTTCTTTTCACCCTATTTTCTTTACACTCTCTCCTTCAACCATGTGTCCTTCAAGAATAAGGACACCCTGGCGATATCTCTCCTTACTTATCTTTCTGATAAGATTAAGAACTGCGTTTCTTCCCATTTCGTAGGAGTCTACTCCATAGGTTGTAAGCTTAATATCCCCAAGTCTTGGATAAATGTAGTTATCAAAGCTAACTATGGAAATATCTTCAGGAACCTTTAAGCCTTTTTCTGCAAGTTTCTTTATAAGAACTGTGGCAGTGAGATCACAGCTGCAAACAAAGGCAGTTGGCATCTTCTCAGGAAGCTTAATGAACTTGCTTCCATCAGTGATCTTATCCGCCTCACACCTGTCAGGAATAAGCCATTCCTCTTTAAAGTCAATTCCATGCTCCAAAAGAGACTTCCTGTAACCAAAATACCTGTCTGTAATGGTCCCCGATGACAGGACAGTGCCCACAAAGGCAATATTCCTGTGCCCCATTTCATAGAGGTAGTTAGTCAGGCAATAGGCTCCGTTATAGCTGTCAGCCACAACTGCATCTTCATTGCCTGTATGATAACAGAAATCCAGATAGATCATTGGAATCTCGCACTGGGTCTTCAAGGTTTCAAGGTACTTTTCACTCAGTTTCCCGATTATCATAAGTCCCTCAACCTTCTTATCACTGATAAGCTTTGGAATCCTGCACTCTTCTTCTGCCTCCGTGCTTAGTATCTCAAGCATGGAATAGCATCCCTTTTCCATAGCCAGCTGAGATACCTGCTGATGGAGTCTTGAATAAAAAGAGCTGTAATCATCCATATACTGCTCTGAAATAATCAGCCCTATGGTGTAATTCTTAGTGCCTGCTTCCGCCTTCCTTGACACTGAAGGAATGTACCCCATCTCACCGGCAAGGGAATGAATTCTTTCCCTTAAGGCTTCGCTCATGCCCTTTTGCCCCGACAGAGCCTTAGAAACAGTTACTGTACTGACGCCAATTCTGTCAGCAATGTCTTTTAACCTTACACTCTTTGCCATATGAAGCTCCTACAAGCTGGTTGACGCTGCTACTAGTATTATAGCCTATTTCATTGAATAAAAATACATAAAATTATTAATGCAGCAAAAAAGCTATTAATCTATAATTAACTTATGATAGCGATTAAAATCACACAGCAGAAAAACTTCATGGCAAAGCTCCTTACTACAGATATGTTTGATGCTTATCTGGTGGAGGAAGCTATTATCGAAACCTTTAATACCTTCACAATTGATGGCAGGATCCATAAAGACTTTTATAAAGATACATCTTTAGATCCTGAGCAGATACCTTCAGGTGACTTCTCAAGTTGGGGCAAAATTCGCCCAATATGCCTTGATCTCATAAAAGGTAAACAGACTCCCCTTGGTTTTAAGTTTGTTCTTCACCTGGGACAGGAAGCTAAAGAAAAGCTTCTTGCAGGAGTAGATATGGATATTTCTCCGGATCAGCTGAATTTAGGTATAAATATAAAACTCAGCCAGGGACAGATAATAATCACCACAGGAATGTCCACTAACATCTTCTCTATGGATAAAAGCGCAGAAAAAGCCTGGGATGAATTCATCCCAAGCTTCTTAGAATCAAATGGTATAGAAACAGATTTAATGTAGCACTATGTCTGATATTTCTGTAATATTACGATCAGCTGATCATACTTTGGCTTGATCTGATCATACTTTTCCTTGTACCCGTCCATGGAACCGGCACGAAGTATCTCTGTCAGTTCACACACAGGTGTAAGGAATCCCTTAAGTCCCAGGTTGGCGCCTACTCCCTTAAGAGTATGCACAGCCTTGAAGGCCTCAGAAACATTCCCCTCTGCCAGATATTTGGTAAGATCACTCATGCTCTGGTCGTTCAAGAATTTGAACATAAACTTGGCGATCAGATCCTCATTTCCCATGAATCTGTCGAGAATCTCATTCCAGTCTACGCCCCACTCAATTAACTCAGCCTTGAAATTAGCGTCCATAAGCCTCCGTCCGATTAAAAGAATATCGAAAAACCGAGTAATATTTATACTATAAATAGATTTTACAACAATTCATTTTTCTCAGCAACGGATAGAAGTTCTTTTTATTATATTTTTAGACTTGCTCTCCCATTGCCACAAGCTTCTCTGCCTGATCAGCTGCAATAAGGGAATCAATTATCTCATCCAGATCTCCGTCCATGATCTGATCTATCTTATAGAGAGTAAGTCCGATACGGTGATCAGTTACTCTTCCCTGATGGAAGTTGTAGGTTCTTATCTTCTCGGAACGGTCTCCTGATCCAACCTGGCTCCTTCGAAGCTCTGCCTCGTCATTGTGCTGCTTTGCACTCTCCATCTCAAAGAGCTTGGCACGAAGTACTTTAAGGGCTTTTGCTTTATTCTGCTGCTGACTCTTTTCATCCTGACAGGAAATAACGATTCCTGTAGGCAAATGGGTCAGTCTTACAGCGGAGTCCGTTGTATTGACGCACTGTCCGCCGTTTCCGGAAGCACGGAACACATCGAACTTACAGTCGTTCATGTCAATCTCCACTTCCACGTCCTCTACCTCAGGCATAATAGCAACTGTTATGGCTGAAGTATGGATTCTTCCGCCGGATTCTGTGGCAGGTATTCTCTGAACTCTGTGTACTCCACTCTCAAATTTAAGTCTGGAGTATGCGCCATTTCCCTTTATCATAAAGCTTACGGTCTTAATACCACCGATGCCGATATCCTCAACGCTCATGGTCTCAACACGCCATGCCTGTCTCTCAGCATATCTTGTGTAGACCCTGTACATATCTGCTGCAAAAAGAGCTGCCTCATCTCCGCCAACACCCGCTCTGATCTCCACGATAACGTTCTTCTCATCGTTAGGATCCTTAGGGAGCAAAAGAATCTTAAGCTCCTCCTCCAGTGCCGGGAGCTGATCCTTGGCGTCAGATAGCTCTTCCTTGAGCATCTCCTTCATTTCAGGGTCATTTTCCTCGTCCAGCATGGAAAGGCTCTCTTCTATGGTTTCTTTGCACTTCTTATATCTGTTGTAGCACTCCACCAAAGGCTCCAGGTTCTTCTGCTCCTTCATCAGGGCTCTGAACCTCTCCTGGTCTGAAACCACCGATGGATCGCCCAGCATCATGGTGATGTCCTCATACCGTCTTAAAATGTCTTCTAATTTATCAAACATGGATTTCTCCTTGTGTTCATGTGTGTTCTAAGTTACTGTCAGGCCTGCAGAAAAATATGCTTTGATTCTCATAGCTCTGAACACTCCGATAAGCCAGGCTGGGAGCCAGTCTTATCTCCGTAGAGCTACAATCGAATCTGCAGCATACTTTTTCTGCAGACCTGTATCGTAGACCAACACTACATTTATTCAAAAAAAATTGCCTTATCTAAGTTCATATCATTAGCATATGTACATCGAAGGCATCTAATAATAGCATGCTTTGATAACTCTATCGTTGCCTGAGAAATCTTTTACAACCTCGATATCGTGATAACATCCAGCTTTCTCCAGAAGTTCTTTTACCTCTTCAGCCTGGTCATAGCCAATTTCCATAATCAGATAACCACTAGTAAACAAATACTCAGGAGCTTTGGCGATTATGCGCCTGTAAAAGGCAAGGCCGTCAGCATCTCCGTCGAGGGCTAGGCGGGGTTCGTAGTCCTTTACCTCAGGAGCAAGGGTTTCAATAACAGATGTTTTGATGTAAGGCGGGTTGGAGACTATGATATCGGCTTTCTTCTCCATGGATTCGGGGAAGAGGTCGGTGTGAAGAAACTCAACTCGATCTGATAGTCCAAGCCTTTCTGCGTTCTCCTTAGCTACAGCCAGAGCCGTCTCAGAAATATCTGTACACACGGCTGTAGTGTAGTTTGTGAAGTTCAAAATGGTAAGGCCGATACATCCTGATCCGGTGCAAAGGTCTAAAACCTTGAAGCCGTCCTCCATGTAGCGAAGGGCTTCCTCGGCCAGGAACTCGCTGTCCTGCTCAGGGATAAGCACATCACTTGTTACCTTAAAGTTAATCCCCATGAAATCCCAGCTGCCAAGGATATAGGCAACCGGCTCCCTGTCTGCTCTTCTTTTGATGAACTCATCGTAGGCCGACTTTTCTTTTTCCGTAAGTTCTCTGTCGGGATGGGCAATAAGCGCACTGTGGTCCGTTCCACATACGTATTCTAAAAGGAGCCGGGCATCAAGCTTAGCTTCTGCAATTCCGGCTCTCTCTAATATTTCTGTTGCGTTTTCAAAACAATCCTTATACTTCATTTTCCTCGTCCTGAAGCCAGCTCTCATCAATCTCATAGCCGAAGGAATCCTTAAGGAACTCCTTCCAGTCAAATACTGCCTCTACAGATCTAATGGCAACCTCTATCATTTCGTCATCAGGCTCTTTTGTTGTGAGTCTCTGAAGCCATAAGCCCGGTGCTGAGATCCATCTAACCAGGAAGAAATTGGTCCTTCCTGCAAGCCTTATGAGCTCGTAGGAGATTCCGGAGATAACAGGGATAAGAAGGAGCCTTATCACCACGCGCCACACGTAGGAATCAATCCTGATGAAGAAGAAAAGTACGATACTTATGAGCATTACAAAGAGAATAAAACTGCTTCCGCATCTCTTGTGAAGTCTGGAGCTCTTTTTAACGTTGTGGACAGTAAGTGGTCTTCCCTTTTCAATACAGTTGATGCACTTATGCTCGGCACCATGATACATGAAAAGCCTCTTTATATCCTTGATCGTTGAAATCAAAAGGATATAGAGGATAAATATCAATATCCTAAGTACGCCCTCAATAATAGCCACCAGAGAATCATTTCTGGCATACTTGGAGATAACCTCTGAAAGAGCGTATGGAAGTATCATGAAAAGAGCTATTGCAAAGGCAAAAGAAATAAGTGTTGTAAACACCATAAGGAAGGTATCTTCGTGTCCATTTGATACCTGCTCGATGCCTTCGTCCAGCTTACTGGGCTTTTCCTTGGTCTCCTCATAGAAGGAAGAGGAGAAATTAAGGGACTTAAGCCCAAGGATAAGTGAATCTAAAAATACGAACACTCCCCTTACAAAAGGAATGTTAAGGAGCTTGCTTCCATAGGCCAAGCCATGGTATTCATCTACCTCAACAGCGATTTCGCCATCGGGCTTACGAACTGCCACAGCATACATGTCCTTGTTCTTCATCATTACTCCCTCAAGAACTGCCTGTCCGCCTATTCCTGAGTAGTGTCTGATCTTTCTCTTACGTCTGTTCATACCGTAACCACCCAAAACTAATTTATTATCTTACTATTCTATCAAAGAAAAAGAGGTCGAGGCTACTTGCCTCAACCTCCTACTTGTCATTTCCAATCTAAAATTACTTGTTGTCCATGCCGTACTTCTTGTTGAACTTATCAATACGTCCACGAGCAGCTGTAGCCTTCTGCTGGCCAGTATAGAAAGGATGGCACTTTGAGCAAATTTCTACGTGGATATCGCTCTTTGTTGATCCTACTGTAAATGTGTTACCGCAGTTGCATGTAACAGTTGCCTGATGGAATTCTGGCTGAATGTCCTGTCTCATTTCTTTCTCACCTCACTATATCTTCAATACTTCATCTGTTTCCGACAGACGTTGTCAGTACTTATCGTACCTGACATAAAATTGTTCACGGTTACTGTTTCACAACAGCTATATAACTATAACACACTCTTTTTTATATGGCAAGAACTTTTTGATTCAGTAAACTTGCCTTCAGTAAACTTGCCTAATATATTTTAACTCAAAACCAACTAGGATTATTCGTCTTCATCCTCTGAAGGTACTTCAAATTTCTTTCTGATGGTAAGGATGTTCTGGCCATTCTCAAAGTTATAGAGCATTTCGTCGACTTTTTTCTTGACAAAAAAGATTCCAAGTCCGCCCTGCTTTCTCTTGCAGGCATCAAGGGTTATGTCAGGATCAGGCTTTTCCAAAGGATTGTAGGGTACTCCGGTGTCGATGAAGGTAATCTCTATGGAATTATCCTTGGGGAATAGCTTTGCGATCAGGGATGCTCTGCCAACTTTACCCTTATCCTTGTAGGCATAGCTCGCTATGTTCACAAACAGTTCCTCCACCACAATAAAGATATGGGAAAGCTCTATCTGTGAAACCTTCAGACTGCTGATTATCCTGTCAATAAAATCTATCACCTTGGGAAGGTTATCGACATGAGCATCAATATCCAGCCTGTATTGAATTTCCTTTGAATTCTTGTCCATCAGCTTTTTCCAACAAAAATTATCATCAGTTGCTGTGAACTATATTGTATCATATTTCTATTCTTTTTTTCGAAATCACGTATAAATATTGTATAATTTAAGAAGACAAGACAAAAGGTCATCATTCTTTCTATTAGGAGGTGCTTCATGGGTGATATAGATCAAAAGAGTGCTATCAGCGACAATTCTTTTGCCGGAAAGGCCATAGTTTCTTTTCCTGCGGAATCACTTATCCTGAAGGAAGGTGACGTCAATCCCGATATGTTCAAGATAATACAGGGAAAGGCTGAAATGTATGTAGGCTACGGAACAGACAAGGAGGTTCTTCTTGGAATTGTAGGCCCCGGAACCTGCTTTGGTGAGCTGGGACTTTTATTAAAAGCTCCGTCAATTTATACTGTTATAGCCTACTCTGATGTCTATGCCATAAGGGTCACAGAAGATCGCATGGGCAATTTCATCCAGGAAAACCACTCCAGTGCTCTCCAGATCATGAAGAACATGGCTCATACCATGGCGATCATGCAGCATCAGATCATGGCTCTTAGCGATGAGATCAACTCCTACACCAAAAAGGATGAGGACAGCTTTGAAGATATGAAGAAAGAACTGCTCCAGAGTCTCTACAATCCCAACGGCCTTGGTATGAGAGGAAAAATGTACTTCATGGGAAACCAGGGTAACGACAAAAAATAATATCACCGGGACTAAAGTTTCCCCGAAAAATGTCGAAATAAGAGTTAGAAAGCCATAAATATACCCCAAATGGATTTAGGGATTCTTTAACGTCACGGAGGACGATCATGAGCGTAGGCATGAATGCCAATTTAATATACGCTTCTATCAGAGACAGAAACCAGAACCAGGCGGATAAATGGGCCGATAGCGCCCGTAATGATTTATCCGGAACTACCGGTTCTTCTATGCGCGCCTTTGAGCATCAGCAGCGAGTTCAGAATAAAAAAGAAGACAGTGTTGTAAATCAGAGTATAAGCTACGCTGATTCTTTAAGAGCGTCCAGATCCAAGGCAAAAGAGGCTTCTCTGCAAAAGAAAAAGCTCCAGTATAACTTCAAAAAGATCTCCTCCCAGATCATCACCAGCAAAAACTCTAACAGTGCAAGAATGGCTGTCACCGCTGCCAGACGTGAGGTGCTGCGGCTCAAAAAGCTCCAGGCCAGCGGCGAGTATGACGATGAAGAGATCCAGATCTCCATTGATCACGCCAAGTCCATGGAGCGCATAGCAAAGAAAAAACTTGCTCACTTAGAGCAGGAAGAAATGATAGAACGTGGCCATAAATCCGCAATGGGAGGCCTTGAAGAAAAAGAGAAAACTGAGGATGAGCAGAATCAGGACGAGGAACCAGAAAAATCTGAAGATGAACTTCCCGAGGAAGAAATGAACGGGGACGAAGGCCTTGATCCCGATGTCTACTACCCTGAAGAGTTTGAACTCAGCTTACAGGAATTAGTCCAGGATGCACAGGATGCCATAGCATTTCGTATGGAAGAGCTGGCAGTCCAGATGCAGGATCAGATGGACGAAATACAGGAAAGCTCAATGACTTCCATGGATCAGCTGATGAATGAGCTTTCGGAAGGCATGAAGGAAATGCTTGAGGACCTTAACCTTGATGATCTGGCAAACACCATTGCTGCTCCTGATCCCAACATGTCAGAATCCGATCTTAAGATGTTAAAGCTTAAACACCGTACCAAGGAGATGAAGGAAATCGCCAAAGCAGATGGTGAGTACTTAAAGTCCATTATGGATAAGTACGAGAAAAAAGGAATCGCTGGAATAGACATCACTTCCGGGAGCGGATCGTTCTTGTCAGGTAATGCCCTATCCGGAGGAATATCGCCGGTAACAGTAACCATCCCTAGCGCTTATGGTTCCGGAGCACCCTCCATGGGTATTGATATTTTCGCTTAAACTCTGAGATAAAAAGTATGGTATCATTGAAACATGAGCAAATATAGTGATATTGATGACGAGCAGCTCATCGTCCGTATTCACGACGGCGATGAGCCTGCTATTGTAGATTACATAATGAACAAATATAAGGAGCTGGTTCGAAAAAAGGCCACTTCCATGTATATCCTTGGAGCTGATAAGGATGACCTTATCCAGGAAGGCATGATAGGTCTTTTCAAGGCCATCCGCGACTATGACTGTGGTCGGGATGCCAGCTTCTCTACTTTTGCTGACCTTTGCATTTCAAGGCAGATGTACTCTGCCATCAAGTCCCAGGCAAGGAAAAAGCACGGCCCATTAAACAGCTACATCTCCATCTATGCAAGCCGCGAAGACCTGGATGCAGGAATGGATATTCCCTTAGAGGATATGTTGGAGGCAGACCCCAACTTTGTCCCCGAGCAATACGTTATCGACCAGGAGAGTTTGCGGACCCTTGAAGATGAGATTGAAAAAGAACTAAGTGACCTGGAGAGGCAGGTCCTTGATCTTTATATCACAGGAATGAGCGTAAAAAAAATCTCTGCAGTCCTTGGCAGGGATGAAAAATCCACTGACAACGCCATGCAGAGAGTTCGCTCCAAACTAAAAAAATATCTCAAGCACTAAAAAATCAGGCTGACGTCCCAAAATTGAGGCGCCAGCCCTTATTTTACATCATTCTCTGTCTTACAACTTCGAAAGCAAGGATTCCGGCAGCAACAGATGCATTCAGGGAATCAATGTCACCTTTCATAGGAATTGATGCTATCATGTCACACTTTTCTCTTACAAGTCTTGAAACTCCGCTTCCTTCATTTCCAATAACAAGTCCGATCGCACCCTTTAAGTTAAGCTTGTACATGGTCTCTCCGCCCATATCAGCACAGGCAAACCATAAGCCTCTCTTTTTAAGGTCCTCAATGGTATTTGCTATGTTAGTAACCTTTACAACAGGAGTATAGTTAAGAGCTCCGGCAGAAGCCTTAGCCACAGTAGCTGTAAGTCCTACTGCCCTGTTCTTTGGAATGATAACTCCATGGGCTCCGGAAAGATTGGCCGTTCTGATGATAGCCCCAAGGTTATGTGGATCTTCGATTCCGTCAAGGATAAACACGAAGGGATCTTCATTCCTTGCACTTGCCAGTTCAAAGATATCCTCCATCTCAGAGTACTTGTAAGCTGCAGCAATAGCAATAACACCCTGATGCTTACCGGTATCAGACATCTGATCAAGTCTGTCACGGTTCACAAACTTTATAAGGCAGCCCTGCTTCTTGGCTTCACGTCTGATGGTAGACACAGGTCCATCCTGGCAGCCGTCAAGAATGTAGATCTTGTCGATGGTCTTTCCAGACCTAAAAGCCTCTATTACGGCATTTCTGCCCTCTATTTTCTCTTCATTTATTCCGGTAATTTCTTTTTCCTTATCCATCTAAATCCTCTTATTCAGTGCCTGATACATCGCAGCAATCAGTTCACCAACACTCTCAGCTTCTCGCAGCCCTTTTTCACCAGATCCAGTGCCCTGTCCATGTCTCCTGACAGATACAAAAAACCTATAACAGCCTCAAAGCCAGTTGCTTCCAGGTACTCCATGGTAGATGCATTCTTGGCTTTGGTGTGGGGCTTGGAGTTACGTCCACGCCTGAAAATGTCTTTTTCCTCATCGGTGAGATCATCCATAATAGCAGCTGCTAAAGCAGCCTGGGTGGGCGCTTTAACAATAGCGCTTGCTTTTTTATGGAGATTATTTACCGCTGTATTTCCTTTATTAACGAGAACGGAGCGAACCACCAGGTCAAAGACCGCATCCCCGATATACGCAAATGTCAGAGGCGAATAGGTCCTGATGTCCTTGGACTCCACATCAAATTTCTCGTTTATATACTCGTTTAAATCAGCTGCCATTTAACTCCCTCACGGGTATCCTTGATCTCTACGCCCTTATCAAGAAGCTCCTGTCTTATAGCATCAGCAGTTGCAAAATCCTTTGCCTTCTTGGCCTCAGCCCTCTCCTGTATCTTGGAATTGATGAACTCCAAAAGCTCAGGATCAACTTCCACATCTTCTGAAAGTGCCTTAGCATGTCCGATAAGATCCAGTGACAGTACCCTGTCAAAGCTCTCAACCAGAGCAAGCTTTGTAGCATCGTTAGTGTCAGCCTTAAGGGCATCGTAAAGGATTGTAATAGCCATTGAAGTATTCAGGTCGTCAGAAACAGCTTCCCTGAACTTAGCCTCAAACTCTGCCTTAACCTTCTCGTCAACTGCTCCCTCAGCCTTAAGCTCAGCCACTCTCTTGACCAGCTTGTTGTAAACTGCTGCTGTATTATCAAGAACCTCAAAGGAGAACTCAAGAGGCTTCCTGTAGTGGGACTGAAGGCAGAAGAACCTGTAAACAAGAGGATCATAGCCTTTTTCCTTAAGGACAGAAACAGTAAGCACTGCTCCCTTTGACTTGGACATCTTTCCAGCCCTGTCGTTAAGGTGATTGGAGTGGAACCAGTATCCGCACCACTTGTGTCCAAGATAGCTCTCAGACTGGGCAATCTCATTGGTGTGATGAGGGAA
>CAMVRW010000017.1 GCA_947169985.1 uncultured Butyrivibrio sp.
CTTTCACTTGATGCAACAATGAATGATACTGTTAAGCTTACAAGAATACGTCCACTTGATGCTGAGGCTGTATACAAAATATATAAAGAGGCATTATTATCTTAAGGGAATTTTATTGATTGGAGTTTTTTGAGGTGAAGAATAGTAGTTTAAAGACAATAATTGTCATGCCTGTAGCAAATGAAGCTGACACAATGGAGCAGGTAATTGACGAGATATTTGCACAGGGGTTTGAAAATCTGTATTACTATCCGGTGATAGACGATTTTTCCAAGGATGATACCGAAAAGATAATAAGAAAGAAAGCAGAAGAAAATCCTAACATCAAGCTTATATATTATAAGGAATCAAAGGGTGTAATCAGTTGTTACTTAGAGGGTTATAGACAGGCTCTTGCTGATGGGGCTGACAGGATAATAGAGATGGATGGTGGATTGAGCCATGATCCCAAGCAGCTTACTCAGTTTATGGAAAAGCTGGATGAAGGTTACGACTGTGTATGGGGATCAAGATTCACTAAGGGCGGCGGAGTAAGTGATCTTCCGCTGTACAGAAGGCTTCTTAGCGGAGGCGGACCACTCCTCTCTAATCTTGTTCTTGGCACTACATTAAAGGATATGACCAGTGGCTATGAAGCTTTTCAGAGAAAAGTTCTTGAGTCGATGGACCTTGATCAGATAATGTCCACAGGTCATATGTACCAGACAGAGATGCGCTACTACTGTAGAAATTTGAACTGTATCGAGGTCCCTATCCACTATGTGGGTTCCACTACAGGACTTAAGGCTTCTACTGTAATGGAGGCGCTTTCCATCCTGTTTAAGCTAAAGAAACACGAAAAATACGTATGGAAGAAAGACTGATATGAAGACAACTGGGTATCTTATCCTTGGGGCGGGACCTTCAGGCCTTACCTACGGCAGAAGGCTCATGGATAAAGGAATTACGGATTTCATAATATTGGAAAAAGAGGAATCTGCCGGGGGACTTTGTCGCTCCCAGGAGGTAGATGGAAAGCCCCTTGATATAGGCGGCGGACATTTCCTGGACGTCAGAAGACCCAAGGTATGTGACTTTGTCTTCAGGTTCCTGCCCCAGGATCAGTGGAATATATTCGACAGGGATTCCAGGATCAGAGTGGACGGCTGCGAGGTTTCCCATCCTTTGGAGGCCAGTATCTGGCAGTTCCCTGAAAAAATCCAGGACAGATATCTTAATTCCATCAAAAAAGCCGGATGCAATACCGGAGCTCCGATGCCGACGCATTTCAAGGACTGGATAAGGTGGAAGCTGGGAGATGAGATAGCTGATAACTACATGATCCCCTACAACAGCAAGATGTTTGCTGATTCCCTTGATGAGCTTGGAACCTACTGGCTGGAGAAGCTTCCCAATGTGAGCTTTGAAGAGACTTTGCAGTCTGTAAAGGAGCATAGGAGCCTTGGCACACAGCCGGGACATGCAAGGTTCTATTATCCCAAGGATTATGGATATGGCGAGCCTTTCCTTCGAATGGCTGATTCCATGCAGCATAATATAGTTTATAACGCTCCGGTAAAAGAGCTGTCGCTAAAGGATAGGACTGTTACCACTATGAGCGGGGAGAAATACCAGGCCCAAAAGATAATCACCACTATTCCATGGGATTCCATGATGGTTACTGATGCTTCTTCTGAGGTTAAGGAAGCCATCACTAAGCTTAAGCATTCTTCTGTCGAGATCCGCTATGTAAATGAGGATCCAGGCAGCAAGGCCCACTGGATATATGTTCCATCCCTTGAGGTTCCCTATCACAGGATCCTTTGCAGATGTAATTTCTGTCTTGGAAGCAGAGGATACTGGGTTGAGACCGTAAAGTCCAGAGCTGAGGCCTACAAGGCATCCAAGTGGATAAAGAATTTTGCCTACATGAATGACTACGCATATCCTCTTAATACTATTGATAAGAGGGAAGCTATAGCCCTGATCCTTAAGGAAGCCGCATCTTTTAATGTCATCGGCCTTGGAAGATGGGGAGAACACGAACACTACAACTCAGATGTAGTAATAGAAAAAGCTATGGAGCTTGCAGACAATGAATAAACTGATAAAGACCATTCTGGCAGTACTTCTTGTATTTACCAGCTGCGGAATGCTTTTTGCGCTGTCAAAACAGGCAGGAATAAGCAACAAGGAGGAGGACGTAAGGCCTCCCCTTTTTGATACACCCTCATATGTGGAGCTTACTGAAGATGTTCCTATTGTGGTCAGATTTACTGCCAAAGAAGATGCACACTTAGGGGAACTTTCGGTGGTTCTGGTCAACACGGACTCCACAGGAAACGGAACTGTTGTGTTTGAACTTGTGGAATCGGAAAGGACCTTTCCTGTTGATTCAGATGCTACATTGTTGTTCTGCCAGGGCATTATTGAGAGCGATGTGCCTGTGGGTGCTTGGTACAATATTGGCAATACGGACTTTTATCTTGAAAAGGGCAAGTCCTATACACTTACCATCAAAGCTGAGGGCTGCAATCCCTATTTCATCAAGACTCAGAGTAAGGCAACGGACACAGTAATGCCCTTTACGGAGAAGGTTTTCCGGGCAAGTAGGGGCCTTGATGATCCGGATATTAATAACCTTGTTGAAACTGGATGCGGATTGTCTATCGGAGTGAGCATGATCTCTGATAAGCCACTTACCTATGGTGATATCTTTTATTTCTCGAGAATTATCATTGTGCTGGCAGCTCTTTTCCTGCTGGCACTTATAATACTTGGAAAAGACAAGATCCGCGACCTCTTTACACGCAGCAGATCCTTACATATCCTTGAAAAGGCCGGAAACGACATATTCCTGGTGCTTCTTTTTGCACTTCTTTGCTGCTCCATATATATCAACGGATATCTTGAGGGTATCAACATCAGCGCAGATTCTGCAGGATACCTCCGTGAAGCAGTGAATATGGCTGCGGGAAGAGGTTTCCACTTCGACTCTCTGGCAGGCTATGACAATTCATGGTTTGCCAACTGGCCTATCCTGTATCCTTTGATGATAGCAGCAGTGATGAAGGTCACAGGCTTTGAGGTCTATGCAGCCTCAAAGGTCCTTTCCATGATCCTGGTGGGAATCCTGATTCTTGTCCTTCGTTTTACTTACAAAAAGGACGCCTGGTTTTACGGTCTTTTGATGACCAATCTGGGGCTTATGTACCTGTACTGGTACTCCTGGAGCGAGCTTCCATTCATCCTCTTCATGGTGATGTTTGTGCTTATGCTTTCAAAGGCTCTTGAGCAGGAGAAGGTTTCTGTAAAAGGCTGCATTTTCCTTGGGCTATCCATAGTTCTTTGTTTCCTCACAAGATACTTTGGAATGTTTACCTTTGGAGTTATGGGATTCTACATCCTGCTCCTTCTTTACAAAGACATAAAAGCAGGTAAAAAGCTCTTTTCACAAAAGGTTGTTGCCCTTGCGGCTACTTCAGTGGTTTCAGGGCTGCTGTGCCTTGCTTACCTTGTCAACAACAAGATACAAAACGGAATGCCCTCCGGGGTTTCAAGATCCATGTGGTGGGATGATTACCAGAGCCTTACCAATGATCTGGTGAAAGCTCTTCTGGCTGAAATACTTAACCTGTTCCACTTGGAGGTCCCTGCCTTTATTTCGGGACTTTCCTATGACAAAGGAGCTCTAATTGTGTTACTGGTGGTGATCGCCATTTGTGTATTTGCAGTAAGACGCTGCATGCCAATGTCCAGACCTTCAGTATTTATCACTGCTTCAGCCATTTACTATGGAATGTTCATCATAATAAGGTACTTTTCTTCAATGGATACCTTCTACTACAGGTTTTTTGCTCCAGCCACCTTCCTTCTGACATTGGGACTGACAGAACTTATTCTCACAAACCTTGGGAAAAGAGCTTACTACGGTATCATGCTGTTTATGACGGGATTTTTGGGCATTTTCCTTTGGGGAGATTTAAGTCAGCACATTCTGAAAGAGCATGCTTTTCCATATTATGAGATAGTTCAGATGAACTGGGATGAGGATTATCAGGAGATCCCTGATCACAGCGTTGTCATCTTCAGCACTCTGGATTACAGATCCCAGTTCTACAGACCGGATGTTGTGGAGGGACTGATCGAGCCTGGCGATACCATGGATGACCTCAAAGCAAAGTACTTCGGCAGCAAAAACATGTGCATTCTCACAGGTGATGCCAGGGCTATGCTGGAGTCTGGAATATATGATAAAAGCGTTAATGAAGCTATTGAATCGGTATTTGTGGGCGATAATAAATATTGCATTATAACGCTGAATAATTAAAATATATATTATAAAACGTTATGCGGGAGGTTGGGTCATTGGCAAATACGATAACAAAAGGAGTTGCTAAAGTCCCTGTGGTTATGCAGATGGAGGCCCTTGAATGCGGAGCTGCCTGTCTTGACATGATCCTGGCCTACTATGGCAGGTGGATTGCCCTTGAACAGGTGAGGCTTGATTGTGGTGTCTCCAGAGACGGATCCAATGCAAGAAATATCCTGAAGGCTGCAAGGAACTACGGTCTTTCGGCCAATGGATATAAGATTCCTGCAGAGGCTCTTAATAGTAATGCCACATTCCCCTGCATCATTCACTGGGAGTACAATCATTTTGTTGTTCTTTGTGGCTTTAAGGGCAACAAGGTCTGCATAAATGACCCCTCCAGAGGTACTGTTTACATTCCCTATCAGGAGTTTGAAAAGAGCTACACAGGTATAGCTCTTTTGTTTGAGCCTGAGAAAAGCTTTGAAAAGGGTGGAAAGCGTAAGAGTATCCTTGGCTTTGCCATGAAAAGACTTCAGGACGCCAAGGCAGCAGTTATCTTTACTGTGGCTATAACTCTGTTCTCCTACGGCTTTACAGTAATCAATCCCTTTATTTCCGAATTCTTCATGGATGATATTCTGACCACCAGAGCAAAGTCGGATTATCCCGTTTTTCTTGGAGTAGTATTTGCTCTTGCAGTTGTCCAGATAGCTGTATCCTGGGTTGCTGCTATTTATTCCCTAAAGATCGATGGAAAACTGGCTATTAACGGTAGTACCTCCTTTATGTGGAAGGTGCTTCGTCTTCCGATGGAGTTTTTCTCTCAGAGAATGTCCGGTGATATCCTCATGAGACAATCCACAAATGAAGAAATAGCCAGCACTATTGTAAATACTCTGGCGCCTCTTGCCCTGAACACTATCATGATGATCTTTTACCTGGTCATTATGATAAATTTCTCTGTTCCCCTTACTATTCTTGGTATCATTACCGTTATGATAAATCTCTATATATCCAAGATCGTATCTGATCACAGGATAAATGTTACCCGTGGGATCATGGTGGACAGGGGAAAACTTTCCACTGCCACTCTTTCCGGTATCAGCATGATAGAGACCATAAAGGCCAGCGGAGCGGAGAACGGCTTTTATGAAAACTGGCTGGAGCTAAAGGCAAGCGTAGATGAGAAGGAAGTCCAGCTCATGCGTAATGATATCTATCTTGGCGGAATTCCCCTGATGGTAAATACCCTTGCTAATAGTGCTATCCTGATCGGCGGTGTTTTACTGGCGTTTAACGGGCATTTCACCATCGGTATGATCACTGCATTCCAGGCTGTTCTTGGTTCTTTCATGGGACCTGCCCAAACTCTTACAAATGCCGGACAGACTATGCTTGAGATGAGAACTGAGATGGAGCGTGTTGAGGATGTAATGAACTACAGATCTGATGAATACGCTGACAGAGAGGACGATATGTCCCACGTCTTTGAGAAGCTCTCCGGCGATATCGTCATGAAAGACGTATGTTTCGGCTATTCAAGGCTTGACGAGCCTTTTATCAAAAACTTTAACCTGAACCTGTCCCAGGGTAAAAGAGTTGCCATCGTTGGCGGAAGTGGATGCGGAAAATCCACGGTTTCAAAGCTTTTATCAGGACTCTATAAACCCTGGAGCGGCCAGATCCTTTTTGATGGCAAGACCATCGATCAGATAGACAGAAGCTCTTTTACCGGATCCGTAGCTGTGGTGGACCAGGACATTATCCTGTTTGAGGACACCATTGAAAACAACATCAAGATGTGGGACGAATCCATAGAGAACTTCGAGATGATACTGGCAGCCAGAGATGCCCAGATTCACGACGACATAGTAAAGAAACCCGGAGGCTATCAGCATATGATCGCTGAGGGAGGAAAAGACCTATCCGGCGGACAAAGACAGCGACTGGAGATCGCCAGGGTTCTTGCCATGGATCCTTCAATAGTCATACTGGATGAAGCTACCAGCGCTCTGGATGCAAGGACCGAGTACGAAGTAGTAAATGCCATAAAGGACAGGGGAATAACCCTTGTGATAATTGCCCATAGACTTTCTACAATCAGGGACTGCGACGAGATCATAGTTCTTGATAAGGGAAACATCGTGGAGCGTGGAACACACGAGGAACTGTTGGGCCTTGGCGGCTATTACAGCGCGCTGGTATCAAATGACTAAAGGGGAGCTTATAAGTGGGCTGGTTTGACGAACAAATAAGACTAAGAAAAAGAATAGATGATGAGCTCTACCAGAGATCCTATGAAAACATAGCTAACAGGGTCCTGGGGCAGATGATCGGAATGACCGATGACCGGACACTCATGAAGAATGCCATTGAGCAGGTGCTCCGCTACTATGACTACCCTAAGGTTGAGATTCCCATGGGGATAAAAGAGCCATTGGAGCAGATTGAGTATGCTGCCAATTCCGTAGGAATGATGAAGGCCAGTATTACCCTGAAAGAGGGCTGGTTTACAGACTGCTTTGGACCTATCATCTGCTTCAAGAAAGAAGGGAATCTTCCGGTAGCTCTTTTCCCGTTTGGATTTGCCAGATATTATTACACAGATCCCGAGACAGGCAAAAAGGTTTACCTGAATAAAAAGACGGCTGCACTTTTTAAAGATGAGGCGGTGGCTTTTTATGAGCCCCTGGCCCTTAAAAAGCTCGGCGTTTCCGACCTTTTGAGCTATATGAAAAAACGTCTGGATCACATGGATATTTTCTATTATGCCGCTGTGGCTGTTCTTGCAGTATGCATAGGCATGGTCCAGCCTATACTGTCTGAATACATGACAGGTACGGTGCTTCAAACGAAGAATTACCAGCTGTTTGCTGCAATATCTCTTTCTATTGTTGTTTTCATATTTACTAACTGGCTGTTCACGTCATTGTCCAGTGCTGTGGCCAAAAGAGTGGAGTGGAAGATCACGATCCCTGTAGAGCAGGCGGTAATGCAAAGGATACTTACCCTGCCGGTGCCATTTTTCAGGGAGTACAGCGCAGGTGAACTGTCATCCAGAGCTGAAAGTATCAATTCTGTATGCCAGATCCTGATAAATGACGTATTGGTGCTTGGAATCACATCCCTTGCATCCCTTGGATATATCTTCCATATCAATTCCTATGCACCGGAGCTGGCGATTTCCGCTGTTGTAGTAATTGCTGCCACAGTTTTGTTGTCCACCATCGCAGCTTTTATGCAGATGGGCATAACAAAAAAGAGAATGGAGCTTCTTGCCCAGGAGACAGGACTTAGCTACTCCATAATCAACGGAATACAGAAGATCAAGCTTGCCGGAGCAGAGAAAAGAGTATTTGCCAAGTGGGCAGACCATTTTGCGGAAGGAGCAGCTCTTGCCTATAATCCACCCTTCTTTCTTAAAATAAACGGTGTCATTAGTTCAGCGGTATCTTTGATCGGAACCTTCGCTTTCTACGCTTTGGCAATCCATTCAGATATTACGGCGTCGGAATACTATGCTTTCAATGTGGCATACACTGCGCTTTTTGCAGCTTTTTCACAGCTCTCAACCGCATCGCTGTCAGTTTCCAGGATAAAACCGGTGCTGGATCTGGCAGAGCCTATCCTTAATGCGGAGCCGGAAAAGACCCTTAAGAAGGATCTGGTAACCAGGCTCAACGGTAGTGTTGAACTGGATGGGGTGTATTTCAGATATTCAGAGCAAACTCCATATATTCTGGAGGACTTTAGTCTTAAGATAAAGGCCGGTGAGTATGTGGGAATCGTAGGAAAGACCGGCTGCGGAAAGTCCACACTTGTCCGTCTTATTCTTGGATTTGAAAAGCCTGAAAAGGGCGTTGTATTTTTCGATGGAAAAGACATAGCAAGGCTGGATCTTAAGTCCCTTCGCCGAAAGATCGGATCTGTTATCCAGGACGCAAGGCTCTTTTACGGGGATATCTTCCATAACATAGCTATTGCATCGGAAAAGCTGACCATGGAGGAAGCCTGGGAGGCAGCAGAGGTGGCTGGCATAGCTGATGACATCAAAGCGATGCCCATGGGAATGCACACCATTATCTCTGAGGGACAGGGTGGTATTTCCGGAGGGCAAAGGCAGCGTATCCTCATAGCAAGAGCCATCGCATCAAAGCCCAAGGTCCTCATATTTGACGAGGCCACAAGTGCTTTGGACAACATAACCCAGAAGCAGATTTCATCAGCTTTGGACGATCTTAAGTGCACCAGGATCGTCATAGCCCACAGGCTATCAACCATAAAGAACTGCGACAGGATCATAGTTCTGGATGGGGGCAAGGTGATTGAGTCAGGAAAATACGATGAATTAATGGCAAATAAGGGATTCTTCTACGATCTGGTAGAGAGGCAGCAGTTATAAGAATTTATACGGAGTCAGGCAATAGATATTGGCCTGGCTCCTTTTTTTCGAATTAGATGGTGGTAACTCGCCAAAATTTGCATTTTTACCCATAATTCGGTTATTATATAATGAATGCAGAAGAGAACATTAAACGTTTTCGTTATCATTTGAGGAGGAAAAAAGATGTGGAACAGACAATCAGTTAAGGAAACAGGTCTTATCAGCATGAAGAGAAACTACTGGAATTCAGTACTGGTAGCCTTCATCGCTACTCTTTTTGCCGGAGCTTCAGCAGGCTTTGGCGGATCAGTTGGAAATACTTCATCATGGAAAGAGAACATTGAAAATTCAAATTTCACAGGATTTTCCGATGTCAATTTTGATGATCCCCAGACAATAGCAATATTTATGGTAGTGCTTGGCGCTATTGGTGTAATAGCCCTTATTGCAGCACTTCTCAGGATCCTGGTATTCAATCCCCTTACTGTAGGTTGCAACAAGTTCTTTATCAAGAACCAGTACGAGAATGCAACTGCCGGTGAGATCGGATATGCTTTTAAGAACAACTATGGAAACACAGTACTTGCAATGTTCCTGATGAGACTCATCATCGGACTTGGATTTATCTGCTTTGTTGTACCGGGCATTATCTTATCGTTCTCTTACAAATTAGTGCCCTATATCCTGAGTGAGGAGCCGGAACTTGGAGCAGTTGATGTTCTTAAGAAGTCAAGGGCTATGATGCAGGGTAATAAGTGGAACTGGTTCGTATTCGAACTTTCTTACATTGGATGGCACATTCTTGCAGCATTTACCTGCGGAATACTGAACATCTTCTATGTCAGTCCTTATCTTCAGAATGCACTTGCTGCACTTTACATTGTTGTAAGAGATAATTTCAATGGCTACACACAGACTCAGGTTGTAGATACACCACCTGTAAACTAAGTTTATATTTTTAAATAACTTTTGGGCAGCCGTTCTATCAAAGGAGCGGCTGCCATTTGAGGTTTATCATGAGAAAACTTGTTGAGATAAAGGATGTCAGTAAGATATATAATCCCGGTGAAAACGAGGTAAGGGCGTTAAACCACGTTACCCTGTCCATTGGTCAGGGAGAATTTGTGGCTATCATTGGACAGTCAGGTTCCGGAAAGTCAACTCTGATGAATATGCTTGGCTGCCTGGACACTCCAACCAGTGGAAAATACTACCTCCACGGACAGGATGTATCCCATATGACAGACGATGAGCAGTCTGATGTAAGGAACAGGGAGATAGGCTTTATCTTCCAGGGCTTCAACCTTATTCCATCACTTACAGCCCTTGAAAATGTTGAGCTTCCGCTGATTTACAGAGGAGTTGGAAAGAAGGAGAGGGAGAGACTTGCTAATGCTGCTCTCAACAGTGTGGGCCTTGAAAAGAGAAAGTCCCACAAGCCCAATGAGATGTCTGGTGGACAGCAGCAGAGAGTTGCTATTGCGAGGGCTATAGCTCAGGCGCCTCCCATACTTCTTGCGGATGAGCCCACAGGTAACCTTGACACAGGCTCTACAAAAGAGATAATCAGAATAATAAAAAGGCTCTACCATGAAGGAAGAACCGTTATAATAATCACCCATGATCCCGGCATTGCAAAGCAGGCTAAGAGGATCATAACCATATCCGATGGTATGATACAAAGCGACGTTATGAATCCTGAGTATAAGGATGAGATTTAAAGGGAGGAAGTGTAATGGCAGATAATAACAACCTTGATAATAATGAGGTTCTTAAGGAAGATACAAAAGCTCCGGTTGCGGAAAGCGCGATTCCATCTGATCAGAACGTGATCAAAGAGACCACCGGGGAAAATGTGGAGATCTACGATGAGGATGACAGTGTTGATCTTTCTGCATCTCCCAAGAAAAAGAAATTTAAGAAAAGATTCGTGGTGATCCCTGTCCTGGCCCTTGTGGCAGCAGGAGCAATCTTTGGATTTATAAATTCCAGGAAGAATGCTGTTATGGTGGTGGAGGCCCAGGAGGTTACGAAGGGAACCATCGAGAACATACTGTCAATTTCCGGAACCGTGGAAAGTGCTGAGACCAAGAACTACTTCGCAGAGGTTTCAGCTAAAATTGACCAGATGGATGTTAAGGTAGGAGATAAGGTATCAGCAGGAGATCTGCTTTGCACCTATGATACTGAGGCTCTTGATCTTGCTGAAAAGAGTGCAGAGCTTGCCATCAAGCAGGCAAAGGGAAACTACAGTGCACTATACAGCCCAACGGGTTCTGCAGACAGAAAGTACGCTGAAGGCATGACAGCCCAGCAGATCAATGACAGACTTGATGCCATCACAGCTCAGATCGATGCCATCAACAGACAGATCACTGAAAAGACAAGCCGTATGAATCAGACACTTACAGATCTTCAGAAGGTTCAGTCCGATATCAACCAGAATGGTATCAGGGATACTGATGAGATGTATTTTGAAGACGGCAGCAACAGCTATATATACAGAAATGAGACCAACAACAAGAAGGACGGCGAGTACACAGAACCTTCTGAGTCTGACAGACAGATGGCCCTTGCTGTATCACAGTCCATACAGGATGTGCAGTATGCCATCAACAACGATCCTCAGATCCAGTCCTGGAAGAATCAGATAACAGCCCTCCAGGAGGAGCAGTCTCACCTTAATTCTGCAAAGGCAGCTCAGGTTAATCCCGGAACAGCTTCATCCACAAAGGCTTCAATGGAGTCTACACAGCTGACTCAGGAGGATACCATCTCCAAGATCCAGGCTGCAAAGGATGGTGTAAAGGCTGACTTTAACGGTGTTATTACAGCAATCCCTGCCACAGTTGTTGAAGGCGCTACGGTTGCAGCAGGTACAAATATTATGACACTGGCAAATCTGGATGATGTACAGGTTTCAATACAGGTTTCAAAGAGTGATCTTCCTAAGATCGCTGTTGGTGAGCAGGTTGATATTACAATTAACGGAAAGCCCTACAGCGGAACAATTGATAAGATCTCCGGAAATGCTACAAAGAACAACAACGGAGTTGCAGTAGTTGATACCATAATCAAGGTAACAAATCCTGATAAGGACATCATCCTTGGAGTAGAAGCAAGCAACAAGATACATGCTCAGAAGGCGGAGGATACCATCGTACTTCCTTATGAGTATGTTCAGACTGATTCTACAGGCGATTATGTATACGTGGTTGAAAATGGTCTGGTTACAAGAAAAGACGTTGTGATAGGTATTTCTAACAGTACAGATGCTGAGATCACTGAGGGGCTTTCAGTAGGCGATAAGGTCATCTCATCAGATGTTTCAACTTTGACAGAAGGCATGCCTGTAACTGTACAGTAAAATAATGGGTAAATTTGGCGAATATTTTAAGAGTGCAATTAAACAGATAATAGGTAACGGCTACCGAACCCTGATGACCATGCTGGGAATTGTGATCGGTATTGCTGCTGTTATAGCGGTAGTTGCCCTGGGAAACGGCATGAGCTCTTTTGTTAAAAGTCAGCTCAATGATATTGCCGGAAACTATGGCGTTTTCTCCATTAATTCCAAGAAGTCTTCTGAGAGGCTGACCTACGATGATTTGATGGCTTTGGAGGATATGCTACCGGATATCAAGGGAGTGTCACCTAATTTTTCTTTGTATGGCAAGGTGACCGGAAGAAAGGGTGCATTTAACTGCAGCGTATCCGGAGGCAGTGAAAGTCTTCAGCATGCCCTTAGCAATAAAGTGGTTAAGGGTCAGTATTTTACCAGGCAGCAGGTTGATTCTTCACAAAGAGTATGCGTTATGCTCCTTGATGATGCCCAGAAGATCTTTGGTACAGAAGATGCTGTTGGCAGGGAGGTAGACATAACCATCTGGGGTAAGACTGCTACCTACACCGTAGTGGGACTTCGTGACCATATGAACGAGATGTACCAGTTCCTTATGGAGGGGCAGGAGTATTACGCTCAGATCGAGGTGCCATATACCGCTCTGGGAGCCGACTTTGACTTCTCTGTTGATGAATTTGATCAGCTGGTGCTTTTTGACGATCAGTCCACCCTTTCAGAGTCTGTGGATAAGGCAAAAGAGATACTGACAAACAGGCACAATCTTCGTGGAACCAGTGCACTTTCAGCTTACAGCATGGCAGACTTTTCTGAACAGCTTAACCAGATCCTGGGATATGCCCAGAGTTTCCTTCTTCTGGTATCAGTAATATCTCTGGTGGTAGGCGGTATTGGCGTTATGAATATCATGCTGGTTTCGGTTACGGAAAGGACCAGGGAGATTGGTATCAGAAAGAGTATCGGAGCCAGCACGGGAGCTATCATGACTCAGTTCCTGGCTGAGGCAGCCATACTTACACTTCTTGGTGGTATTGTTGGTATCATTCTGGGAATCATTGCAGCTACCATAATATGCTCAACCATTGGATTTGATGTGATCATTACTCCCACATCTGTTATAGGCGCAGCCATCTTCTCAGTGCTGATAGGTCTTTTCTTCGGAATATATCCTGCAAGGAAGGCTGCAAAGATGAAACCTATTGATGCCTTGAGATTGTAAAAAGGAATAATATGGGAACATTTGGCGAATACATAAAAAGCGCATTCGCAAGCATACGAAATAACAAGGGCAGGTCATTTCTGACCATGCTTGGTATCATAATTGGTATTTCTGCTGTGCTTACGGTGCTTATAATAGGCGATGGAATGAAGGCCACTGTAAACAGTGAGATGGATTCCATTGGTGCCACCACAATCTCTGTTTCTTTGGACAATACCAAGACTGACAAGTGCTTTACAAAGGCACAGCTTGATTCTATTGCTTCCAGCATCAGTGATATTTATGGCATATCACCATCTATCGATGACTTTGGAACAGTAGATGGCAAAAAGCAAAACTATGATGTCAGCATTACAGGTGGAAGTGAAGCTGCTGAGAATGCAGCCAACATCAAGATGGTTCACGGAAGGTTCTACACAAAGAGTGATGTTGATGATGAGAAAAAGGTGATAGTTGTCAGTCAGACTATGGCAAAAGAAGTGTTTGGCTATGAGGAGGCTGTAGGCAGGACTCTTGAACTGTCTGTCTTTGATCAGACTCAGGAATTCACTATTGTGGGGGTCAGGGAAGACACCACCTTAGATAAAGCCTATGCCAACTTTGGAGAAGAGGCCATTCTAACGGCGGAAATGCCCTACACAACCCTGGCTGTATCCTTTGGCCATGATATGGACAACACCATTACAAGCTTCACTATATATCTGGACAGCGATAACAAGAACAAGGTTCTATCCCAGACCAGGTCTGTGGTAGAGAACGTAATGGGACTTCGCGGCGAAAATGCTGTTAAGATCAGTTCCGGAGCCGGTTTTGATCAGACCACCGAAAGCATCATGACCATCATTACTACCGTAGTAGCCCTTATCGCAGCAATATCTCTTTTGGTAGGCGGAATCGGCGTTATGAATATCATGACTGTTTCCGTTACGGAAAGAACCAGGGAAATCGGTATCAGAAAGAGTCTTGGAGCAAGAACCTCATCTATCCTTACCCAGTTCCTGGCAGAGGCTTCAATCCTGACCTTTACGGGAGGAATAATCGGAATTATCCTGGGACTGACCCTTTCCTTTATCATTTGCAAGGTCATCGACTTTGCCTTTATTGTGAATCCTGTACTTGTTGCGGCGGTTGTTTTTGTATCAACGGCAATAGGTCTTTTCTTCGGTATCTATCCTGCCAAGAGAGCAGCAAATCTGGACCCTATTGAGGCCCTTAGAACTGAATAAAAAAGTCTTGCCCCGGCATAATTCGCCGGGGCTTTTTGTGGTATACTAGGATAGATAAATTGTTTTTTGGGGTGCATCGTGAGAGAAATAATAGATCAGCTTCTTAAGGGGAATTTTATATATACACAAAGAAGCCTTGACTTTTCTACTGCCAGGGTTGAGCTGACCATGAGTCCCGGAGAGATCATCGAGGGCTCTTTTACCATATTTGGACCTGAGAATGTTCCGGTTTATGGCAAGGTTTCATCTACTGACCTTCGTATGGAGGTAGTCACTCCTGAGTTTTCAGGTTCACCCTATGAAGTGTCCTATAAATTTGACGCCAACGGGCTCTCCAGGGGAGATGTCCTTAAGGGCGATTTCAGAATAGTATCTAATCAGGGAGAGTATCTGCTCCCCTTCGTTGTGAGCCTTCGGGTGGATCACATTGCATCCAGCCTGGGGGATATCAAGAATCTGTTCCATTTTGCCAATCTTGCAAAGACTGACTGGGATGAGGCTAAGAGCCTGTTTTATTCCAGGGATTTCATTTCCATTTTCAAGGGGAATGATGCCCAGTATGAGAGTCTTTACAGGGGACTTTCCGTCAATCCTGACAACGAACAGAATGTGGAAGAATTCCTTGTTTCCATCAACAAGAAGCAGCCGGTGAACTTTATCCTGGATCAGGAGGCCATTCAGATTGATTATATGGGTATGGCTCATGAGTATGGAATCATCATCACCAGGAACGGGTGGGGATACACCCATCTCAAGGCTAAGGCCGATGGGGATTTTATTGCGCTGGATAAGTATGAGCTTTCCGAGGAGGACTTTAACGGAACCAATGCAAGGATAAAGCTAAGGCTTAAGGTTGACCACCTTCACGAGGGCAACAATTACGGAAAGATCACCTTTTACAACAACTTTGTAAAGGTTGATTTCCCTGTAACTGTGTCTGTGCTTTTGCAGGAGAGACATATTACCGCTGATTACCAGGAGATGAAAAAGCTCACCGTTGACCTGGTTAAGGTATATGAGAACTTCAGTTGCAAGAAGATAACTTCAAGAGCATGGCTTTCAGAAACCGGCAAGATCATTGCAAAGATGAATGCCATAGATGATAAGGATCTGGAGACAAGGCTTTATACGGCTCATTATTACATCACTGCAGGAAGGACCAACGAGGGCAAATGGATCCTGGATCAGGCTGCCAGGGAAGTGGAAGAGGCTCCGGGAGATACCCTCTACAGTTACTACCTGTATCTTTCAACCCTCTGCAGCAGGGAGGATGCCTACATCAACGACATCTCAGAAAGGTTGGAGGGCATATTCAGGCGCAATCCTGACAACTGGCGTATTGCATGGCTCTTACAGTATGTTTCCGAGGAGCTTACATCATCAAGTCCAAGGAAGTGGATGATGCTGGAGGAGCAGTTCTCCTTTGGATGCAGAAGTCCAATACTTTACCTTGAGGCCATGAATCTTTTGAATGATTCACCATCTATCCTTACTAGGCTGGATGAGTATGAGCTCTACGTCCTTGAGTACGGCGCAAAGAGGCAGATCATAAGTCTTAACCTGATTGATCAGATTGTCTATCTCTCAATCAGGGTAAGGAATTTTGACAAGAGGCTCTTCAGGATATTGAAGGCCTGCTATGAGATCAGGGGAACAGACGAAGTCCTTGAAGCAATTGTATCCCTCCTGATAAAGGGCGGCATAACAGCTCCCTTTGCTTTTGAGTGGTACGAGAAGGGTGTTGACAAGGAACTTCGTATAACAAGGCTTTACGAGTATTATATGATGTCCATCTACACTGATTCTGATGGGCTTTTGCCCTGCGACATCAGCAAGATGGTACTGATGTATTTTTCATATCAGAGCGACCTTGAGTATGACAAGAATGCCATACTTTACCGGTATGTTCATGAGCACAAGGAGGAATTTCCTGAGCTCTACGAGTCCTATGTGCCACAGATCGAGAAGTTCCTTATGGCGCAGCTGGACAAGGGCAGGATCAGCAAGGATCTTGGATACCTTTATAAGAACCTGATCACAAGGCAGATGGTAGACGCTGCCAATGCCTCCAAGGTTCTGTCAGTTCTTTATACTTCAGAGATAAGGACTGAGGACAAGAGGATCAATAATGTTTGCGTGATCTATGATAAGTGTCAGCAGGAGATGCGCTATCCGGTTGTGGATGGAGTGGCCTACGTTCCTCTTTATGGAAGTGATTACGCAGTTCTTTTGACGGATCACGAAGACAACAGATATGCAGCAAGTGTGCCTTATACCAACACCAAGCTCATGCTGCCAGGGAAACTGGCCAGTTTCGCAATCCCTTATATCCAGAAGGGAAAAGAGAATCTGGATCTGTTTTTGTGCGATCTTGGTAAGAACGCTTACACCATTGATATGGACAATGTTGGAAGATACAGGGATCTGGCCGGTTCAGACCTTGTAAGGACCCAGTACAGGAACGAGATCAGGAACAACCTGGTAAGGTTCTATTATGACAACGACTTTACAAGGCAGCTCACGGAATATCTGATGAGCATTGAACCCAAGGACCTGAGCGGGACTGAACGCAGCGAAATGCTGGAGCTCATGGTCATGGCGGGTCTTTATGACAGGGCCCTTGAGTGGATAAAGTGCTATGGTACCTATGGAATAGATGCCAAGGTTATCCTACGCCTGTGTGTAAGGCTTCTCGACAGGGGAGGCCTGGAGCCTTTGGAAAAAGAGCTTGAGATTGCTCACTACGCCTTTAGAAACGGCAAGTACGACGAGCAGCTT
>CAMVRW010000018.1 GCA_947169985.1 uncultured Butyrivibrio sp.
GTTTCCTCAACAGGCGCCTCTACAGACATTTCCACAGATGCTACTTCCACGCTAGCTTCCTTCATAGCAGCCTCTTCCTGGACCTCAGCAGCCTGTGTATACTCCGGCAATGTCATCGTATCAACAGCCCTGGCAGTTGGGCTTACCTTCTGCATCATGGCAGTTCCAAGAATCAGCAGGGCAGCGAAGGCTACGCCTATCTTTCTTTTATCCGAGATAAGCAGTCCTACAAAGGACCAGATTCCTCCTGCGATTCCAAATAATGCACTTATTATAACGATCAAAAAAAGGGCAAAAAAAGTGGTGACTCCGGCACAACGCCTATGCTTCTGATTAAATCCCCTTACTCCAAGCATAAGCTTCGTGATCAGGTCCCCCTTGCACCGATCTATTGGATTTTTATCGAACAATGTTACTTTATTCCTCTCTTATTTCTTTTCTGATAAAAAATCAGCCCTAGTATGATACCACATTTTTCTTGACAAATGTATTAAATGTTTTATCATTTATTTTATACAATATAATTGTGCGCACAGCGCCAGGTTTTCACTTATTTTGAGAGGTAATTATGGAGTACAGGCAAAACAAAAACGGGGAACCCATATCCATTCTTGGATATGGCTGCATGAGATTTACTACTAATGGAAGAGGCATCGACATTGATAAGGCAGAGAAAGAGATCATGGCCGCCTTTAGACAGGGTGTGAACTACTTTGATACTGCTTATGTATACACCGGATCTGAAGCTGCCCTGGGTGAAATCCTTGAGCGTAACAATATCAGAGACAAGGTAAATATTGCCACCAAGCTCCCCCAGTACCTGGTTGGAAGCAGAGCTGCCCTGGACAAATATTTTGACGAGGAGCTAAAAAGGCTTCGCACTGACCATGTGGACTACTATCTGATGCACCACATGACTGCCATGAACCAGTGGGACAAACTCGAAAATGTGGGAATCAGGCAGTGGATTGAGGGAAAAAAGGCCTCCGGCCAGATCAGAAATATAGGTTTTTCCTATCATGGAAATACTGAGGACTTTATCGGGATCCTTGATGCCTATGACTGGGATTATTGCCAGATCCAGTACAACTACGTGGATGAGCACTCTCAGGCAGGCAGAGAAGGCCTTATGCATGCTGCAGAAAAGAACATTCCGGTAGTTATCATGGAGCCACTAAGAGGCGGTAAGCTTGTAAATCAACTTCCTGAGAAGGCAAAAGAACTTATAGCTGCTCAGCCAAATGGTTATACTCCTGCAGAATATGGTCTTAGATGGCTTTGGAATCAAAAAGAAGTTACCTGTGTTTTATCTGGAATGAACTCCATAGAAATGGTAGAAGAAAACTGCCGTATTGCTTCCAGCGCAAAAGCAGACTCTTTTACTGAAAAAGACTTTGATGTTATAAGCAAAGTTAAAGAGATAATCTCAGAATCAGAGCTGGTGGGCTGCACAGGCTGCAGATACTGTATGCCCTGCCCTAAGGGCGTAGATATCCCTGCTCTGTTTAGAAGCTATAACATGACTACTGTAGACAGCAAGTCAGCAGCAAGATTCGAATATGCCCAGACTGTAGGCCTGAAAAAAGACCCTGCCTTTGCCACCCAGTGCATAGGCTGCGGAAAATGCGAACAGCATTGCCCACAGAATATACCCATAAGAGAAAAACTCAAGGAAGCAGACAGGGTCATAAGACCTCTCCCCTACAAGATTGGTATCAATGTAGCAAGAAAGTTTATGCTGCGTTAAATTGACTCCTTAAAAAGGTTTGCTGAATAAGTTGTGAAATTGTCCTCCACCCACTTGGTGAAGTCCTCGGATGTCATGACTTTATCCCCAAATTCCTCAACTATAATGTCGTCAGACCTGTCAACCACTCTTTTATAAAGCTCAACGATCAGCTCATTCAGGTACACCTGTGTTCCAGTACTTGGAAGCTGGTCCAGCTCTATAAGAGTATCAGTGATTTCTTTTGTGATGTGATGCTCATGCTTGATTGCCTCGAGTAGTTGTTTTTCGTCCTTTACCATATGAAAGCCCCCTTTCAACAGTCTTCTTATCTATATTATATGATACAATTGTACTTAGCGGAGGAAAAAGTTTATGGGCGAAAATTCAGCATATTACAGGGAAATGAATCAGGCAAAGCGCGAAAATATCAAGCAGGTAAAAACTCAGCTTCCACAGCACACTCACGCTTTCATCGAGGAGTGTCTCTTGAGATACCAGATCAACACTGTCTACAGCTACAGCCATGATCTTTTGATCTTCTATCAGTATCTTAAGCAGAACAACCCCCTGTGCAAAAATCTTGATACAAAAGATATCTCTTTTGACGTTATAAAATCCCTTTCCCCCGCTGATATCAACGAATTTCAGAACTATCTTGGCTTCGGCGACAGAGAAAATGGTAAAAGAGGCGAGAACCCTCGTGCAGTTGCCAGAAAAATGGCATCCATAAGGAATTTCTTTGGATACCTTGTAAAAATGGACCTTATTGCCCAGGATCCCACAGCTAAGGCTGCCAAAAAGAAAAGAGAAATTGAGAACGAGATCTTCAGACTGGATTCCGATGAGGTAAAACAGCTCATGGATGCTGTTGCCAACGTGCAGGTAAAGAACAAGCACTCCAAGACCCTTTGCGAGAATACTGCCAAAAGAGATCTTGCCATAATAACCCTGCTTCTTGGAACCGGGATCCGTGTCTCCGAGTGCGCCGGAATCGACTTAAATGACGTAAACTTTAGCACCAATACCATCTCCATCGTCAGAAAAGGTGGTAAGGCTACGGATATTTATATAAGTGAACAGGTTCGAAATGCCCTTAAGGACTACATCAAGCATGAACGTCCTATGCTTTTGGCGGATGAAAAAGAGCCTGCGTTGTTTATCTCTCTTAAACATACGAGGCTCTCTGTCAGAAGCATCCAATATATGGTTGAAAAATACGGAAACAATCTGGGCCTTACAAGGAAATTATCTCCTCACAAGCTCAGAAAGACCTATGGTACCGCCCTTTATAACAAAACAGGTGATATTTATATGGTTGCCGATGTCCTTGGCCACAAGGATGTCAACACCACTGTCAAACACTACGCAGCCATGGAAGAAAAGCATAAACAGATGGCTGCTCAAATAGACATTTATGGTTCAGAAGACGATATTACTGAAGTCCCTTAAAGAATTCTACAGCGTTTTTAAGGTCTGTCTCATCGGGATGTCCCTTGCTGGTTCCGCCAACAAGCTTGAAGGGACCAAAAGTGTTGTAACCGTGGCAGGAGAACTTGCCAACTACTTCAGCATTTTTTCCGCTGATGGAAGCCTCCATTGACTTTGAAAAGTCCTTATCCATGGCGCTTGTCATAATGTAGAAGATCTTTTTACCCTGTGGAAGATTCACCTGGGCAAAGTTCTTAACCTGCTGATGGAACTGTGCTGCATATATTCCTGATGCAAATCCGATCAGATCATAGTCGGAAAGATTCTTTTCTCTAACCTGTGTAACGTCTACAAGCTCAACATCACATTCTTTTGCTATTGCCTCAACCACTTTCTTTGTGTTGCCGTGATGAGTAGATGCATACGCAATAACTGCTTTCATATCTTTGTTACCTCCCTTTGTGTATCTTTGCATATATGTAAATTATAGCGCCTTTTAGGTATATCTTTCCATTTATTTTTCTGTACTAATCGGATTATTTCAACGAGAATGCGATTTAATGATATAATATAAACATCATATTATTGCTAAATAATAAGGGAGAAGGTCATGAAAGTTTCTTTTAATCTGGATGACGTTCTGTTCGTTTCCGACGAGGCGATCGAGACAGAGCCTGAACTTGAATTTCCACTAAACAGAGTGTTTCCTGAAAAGCTCAGAAAAGGTTCCGAAGAGCTGATAAACGAACTTCAAAAAAGGGGTTTTACTGCCATCGTCTACGCTTCTTCATTCAAAACTCCGATCTATATTGATGCATTATTCAAGCACCACAATATTTATTTCGATCAGGTCATCACTTCCTTTGATCCAAAGGAAGAAAAGACCATCTCGCTTCACATAGACAGCGAAGAAAAGCCCCAGGGAATTGAAAATCAGGATCTTAAAATACTCAAAGTATGCGGACCTGATAGTGACTGGGTGAAAAAGGTGCTGGATGAAGCAGAAAGGGTAAAGAATAATGAGCGTTAAGACTATTGTCCTTATAATACTTGGCATAGTTGCAGTTCTTCTGATCGCCAATCTGATCATTGTTCTGCACAATTATCTTAAGACCAACAAAAAATATCGCGCTGAGGCCGAGGAGCGTCTTCAGGCCCAGCAGCGCCGCAAGAAAAGAGAGATGGAAGAAATCCTGTCTGTCATCAAGGGAACCGGCTTTACCGGCGAAGAAGTTGAGCAGAGACTGGATTATATTGAGTCCTCTTTTGAAAAAAACGGCGGAGAAGCCCTGGAAGAACTGAATGTTAAAAACAGGGAAAAGTTCGGCCAGAGACGTACATTCAAATGGAATGGCCTGTTCTACAGAACTGATGTTATCAAGTTTGATGAATCCGATAAGCCCTTCATGGTGATCAGCTGCACAGATGACGAGAATTATGCAAAGATCGGACTTATGGATGATATTGATGTATTTGGATTTGAACTCAGCGATTCCGAATTGGACAGACACGTGCGCTGCGCACTGGGACTGGAAAGATACTAAAACACATGTTATTTAAAAGAGGCTGACACCATATGGTGTCAAGCCTCTTTTTTATACATCAAGAACTATCGTGACAGGTCCGTCATTTACTGATTCAACCTTCATATCCGCTCCAAACTCTCCTGTCTGAACTTCAAAGCCTCTGCTTCTACACTCAGACACCACGAGCTCATAAAGAGGCTTTGATATCTCCGGTCTTGCGGCCTCAGAAAAGCCAGGCCTTCTGGAACTGCAATCGGCGTAAAGAGTGAACTGGCTCACAATAAGAAGCTTCGCGCCCGCATCCTTTGGCGCAATGTTCATCTTGCCGTTTTCATCTTCAAATATTCTCAATCCGCAGATCTTATCGGCCATTTTCTTTGCCTTCTCCTCAGTGTCCGTCTGATGAACTCCAAGGAGCACCAAAAAGCCCTTATCAATCTGTCCGCAAAAATCTGCGCCGATCTTCACCGACGCAGAATCAACTCTTGTAATTACCGCTCTCATACCTGGAAATTTGTCTCCTTAAGAATAAAAGTAGTTGGATCAGCAGAATATCCGCCTCTCTCCCATTTATCGAAAAGCTCTGCTCTTGCCATTCCTGAAAAGCCCTTTTTCTCCATCCCAAGACTACTCCATGCCTTATCAAAATCATCTTTTTTGCTTGCGGCAAGATCAATCAGTTTTGCTCCTCCGCTCACAGCCTCAAGCTCTCTCTCATTAAGGATAATCTTTTCTTTATCTCCCATTTTAAACACCTCCGTTTTATATAACTAATATTTTATACGAACAACTGCACAAAAAGTAAAAAATTTTTCCTAAACAATCTTATGGAATTATCCGCCACATTGTGATATGGTCTTTTGTGTTGATAATTTGAAGATACCGAGGTTTAGAGGTTTATTAGACATGGTAAAGATTGAATACTCCTTTGATGTTAATGATAAGCAGATAATAGCTGCAGAGCAGAAAAAAGCCGCAGTAAAAGAGGCAAAAGAGTGCGTAAGCCCCCTTGACACCTCATATATAGATGGTAGCGCAAAGTGCGCAGTCACAGTTGATGACAAGAACGCCCGCATTGTAGTTTCCGGTGATGAAGGTATTTTTAAGGATATGCAGTTCCCACTTAACAAGGCCACCAGGCTCCTTGAAAGCGGAGAATATCTCTTTATCTGTTCTCTGGACAAGAATCTCATCTTCCCCGCAAGAAAAGAGTCTTTTTCTGAGGGTAATTACCAGGACCTGACAGACCTTATCGCAGGTGCCAGGAATCTTGAGACCAGCCAGGAGATCAAGGAAAGGGAAAAGGAAGAAAAACTTCGTTTTGAAAAGAGTCAGCGTAGGGATGCAGAGCAATACTTTGGCAAAAGAGATGCATCCGGCAAGCAGCATCAGAGCATAAATGACCTTAAGGATAGATTTAAAATACAAAAATACTTCGCTATAGGCTTTGCAATCCTTGGAATGCTTGAAAGCCTTGACGGAGGTCTCTTTGGAGGCGGCGGAGTAACTCCCCTTGCCATGGTTACCTCAGGCCTTATCGGCCTTATCATGGGCTTTATCTTTAGTTATGTTTATATCTTTTTCAGGGCCTGGTTTGATCAGCAGCAGGAAAAAGTAAAAGTTGGTTCAATAGTTCTTTTCATAGTAACTGTCCCAACCTTCCTGATTCTTGGTATCCTCGGTGCTATTCCCTACAGCGTTTACGCACTGATAGATGGCAAAAAAAATACCAGCTTCATTAAGATCGTCAAATTCCTTACTCCCATTGTTGCAGGAGTGGTAATCTTAGCAGAGCTGGCATTTGTATCTCTTTTCCTTATTTGATCAATTGAGCCTTTCACGTAACAGGGCTGTCATCATATACAATTGCGCTCTTTCTGAGAGCGCCTGCAATACGCATGGCCGCTGAATATACAAGTCCAATGGCATAAATAAACACTGCTGTATTGGTCTTTCGTATATAGATAATGCACAGCACAGCCAGGGCGAAATCCACTATCCCGTGAAAGAACTTAAGCTTCCAGTGGCCACCTTGGGACTTAGCCTCACCGGATCTTAGCACTTCTACAACACCTTCAAACAAATGGAGCACAGCCAGGTAGATAATGACATAAACCCTGGGAATATCGTTGGCAGAATAAGCCAGATATCCGAACTCCGTAAGGATTACTCCCTTGTAGAGCTCCAGCTTTCCCCCTACCATATGTCTTGCCATGGTGAAAAAGTAGATCAGGGTTCCCACTCCATATCCGATGAGAGCAATACCCAAAACTGAAACCACCATAACATAGCCTGATTTGGGATCTATGAAAAGGCTTATGGCAAATCCCAGCATAAAAACAGCTGTCACTATACTTGTGATTCTCTGAAAATTACTCATAATTTCTTCCCTTTGATATCCAACGAAATACCTGCAAGACGATTTCCTGACTTGTAGATCCTGTCTGTTACCATGTGCTTTTGGGAATATGCAGCCTCTATAAACTTGCCTAAAAAAGCGTATCCCTTTTGTGGCTTTGGTGCCAGAAGATACTCATCCTGATATTTCTCCAGGTCAAAATCTTCTATAGTCTCTCCGGAAAGCTCCTGGCAAAATTCTTTCCAATCAGCGCAGCCATCAAGCTGACGCTTTTCCAATATCTCTTTTATCCGGCTCTCATAAGGTTCAACCGCCTCAGTATCATACCTGTCCAGTTCAAAGCTTGTATACTCACCCCTTAGATACTTCATGGCGTAGACCATCTGCGTAAAGGCTTTCATGTAGTCTTTTGGGTTATCCTTTAGAACCACCTTGTAATTGTCCCAGGCAGGAAGATATTTGTACCTGGCAAAGCTGTAATCCGGGAAATGCCCTGCTCTTCCATGGCCCAGATTCATTACGGAGTTCTCAATACCCCGGTGCAATGTGTTTGAATATAAGCCGTTCTCAATATCATCGGGAGTTGATTTCTTATGTCTGAACCTGATCTCTCTTTCTATAAAACCGTCTCCTTCAGGAACAAGCTCATAAAAGTAATAGTTTACATTGTTGATAACCTGAGAAGGAGTACCGGCAAAATAGCTGTGAGCCCAGGTGTCTGCAAGAACGTGCATTGCCAGTCCCACTGCCTGAAGGCTCTTACCCTTTGCCAGGTTCACGGTTTCAGCCAAAAGAGCTCCATTAGGCTTACAGATCAGTCTATATTTGTTTTTATAAATCTTTGTTGCCCATTTCTTCTCAGCATATAGATCATAGGGCAGGAAATGAAAAGCAGACCATATCCTTGTCATTTCCATGATACCCAAAATGTCCATAGGAGAATCCATAAGCTCAAGCTGAAGCTGAGTCGTGGCTGCATCCTCTGGCCCCTCTATCTTGGCAAGAAGTGTTGCGGAGCAGTGATCTACAAACTCAGCGCTATAGCAGATATCCATGCACTCTTCGTGGGAATAACCCGCGAGGTACGCAGCTGCATATGTGGCATAATAGTGAAAATCCTGCTGCATACTACCCCTCCCTCAATTGTTTTCTGGCCCGCGAAATGAGAAAAGAGGACACGACCATATCTAAAAGCGCAAGACAATAAGCCACATCTACGAAAAATGCAGCTATAGTAACATCATCTTGATCAACCACTTCTGGATTAATGTAGGTTGGAAAGCTTACCACAGTGAGTAAAAGAAAGCTTATAGCAAAAAGGAGGTAAAAGAATTTCTTCTTTTTACCCCTTCCTACCAGTATGGCAGCCCTTCCCACCCTGTAGTGGAGAAAAATAACGGCAAGAGTTAACAAAACGAAAAAGACTGTCATGAACACTCGAATGCCCATATCCTCCTCATCCGCCAGATCAAGCATCTCAAAGAAATCCACCTTTCCAATGGCTATTTCTTCAATAATCTTAAGAACAGACCAGAAGCCAAAAAAGATCACAGCAATCCCGCTGACCACGAGACTGTTACCATATTTTCTTTCTCTTTGCTCCAATTCAGTGCGGGTTATGGCTGCCTTGTTATTCATATTGTTATTATTTTACCTCAACAAGCTCAATCTTGAAGTTCAGCTCTTTTCCTGCCATCTCATGGTTAGCATCAAAGGTAATTGTTGTATCATCCTTAGCTGTAACCTTTACAGGAATTGGTCTTCCGTAGAAGTCCTGAAGGTAAACCTGCTGTCCTACTTCTGCGTCTTCAGAACCGGGAAGCTCTGCAATCTTCAGTGAAAATACAGCCTCAGGATCAAACTCTCCATATGCTTCGTTTGGAGTAAGGTGGATATCACGGATCTCGCCAACCTCCATGTCAGCTACAGCCATATCAAATCCTCTGATCATCATGCCATAGCCACAGGTAAACTCTAAAGGCTCTCCCCTGTCATAGGAAGAATCGAACTGACTTCCATCGTTAAAGGTTCCCTTGTAGTGAACACGGCAGGTTTTTCCGACGTTCTTGCCCTCAAACAAAGGCTCAGAGTGGCAACCACTGCATCCGCCACATCCGCCGCTTGAACAGCCGCCACACTCTTCCTCAGCTTCATCATCATTGTCGTGATGTCCGCAATGTCCCTCATCATCGTGGTGATCACCGCAGCTGTGACCCTCTCCGTGATGATCACAGTTAACACCTGAATCTGTAAGCTCTCCTCTAAGATATGCCTCTACAGCCTCATCAGCGTTTCCTGATACACCTGCACACATCTCAATGCCGTTCTCCATAAGAGCGTCATGGGCGCCACCGCCGATTCCGCCGCAGATAAGTACATCTACCTTCTGATCTGCAAGAAGACCTGCAAGAGCTCCATGTCCCTCGCCGTTTGAGCTGATAACTTCTGAAGAAATGACCTTTCCGTCCTCTACTTCATATACCTTAAAAGCCTCTGAGTGTCCAAAATGCTGAAATACTTCACCATTATCATAAGTTACTGCAATTCTCATTACTATTATACTCCTATTCTAATTAAATCCCTGAGAATTGAGATTAACATTTATGTGGTAATATTTCAACCATATTATGCTCCAAACCCGGAAAATGCTGTATAATCAAAATAGAGTCTACATATTCTTTATATTTTGTGAGGTGATCATGCGCTCTGAGGAAGAAATCAGGAAAAAACTCCAGGATGAAATAGATACCTATCTGACATGCCCAAAATTTACTGTGGAGGAGCATGCACACAACATAAGCATGCTGTCCTGGGTCCTGGAAGTTTCCGATAAGGCTCTCAGCGACATGATAAGAGCATCCGAGATGTCTTTTTCCGAATAAAAGAGATGTTCCCTTTTTATACACCTTTAGATCCAAATACCTGATCACGAAGCTTCCGGCCGGTTGGAGTGGTTGCAAGACCTCCGCCGGCTGTTTCTTTTAATGAGGCAGGAAGCGCTTCTCCCACCTCTCTCATGGCATCTATGCACTCATCCACCGGGATCTTTGACGAAATCCCTGCAAGGGCCATGTCTGCGCTGGAAAAAGCTATTGCCAGCCCGGAGACATTTCTTTTAATACAAGGGATTTCCACAAGACCTGCCACAGGATCACACACCAGCCCCATCTGGCTGGAAATGGCCATGGCACAGGCATCTGCACACTGGCTCGGAGTTCCACCCATTAGCTCCACTAAAGCACCGGCTGCCATTGCTGCAGCAGATCCGCATTCAGCCTGGCATCCGCCCTGGGCACCTGCAATACTGGCCTTCTGGGCAATTACCATGCCAAAGGCACCTGCAGTAAACATGGACATGATGATGTCATCTTCCTTAAAGCCCCTATCCTCGTAAAGGCTCACAAGACACCCTGGAAGGATTCCACAGCTGCCAGCTGTTGGTGCAGCCACAATCTTTCCCATGGAAGCATTACAGCCTGCAACTGCCAGCGCTCTGGCAATGGCCTTAGTCATGAAGATTCCTGAAAGCCCCTCACCCTTCCCTGCATACTCATTCATAAGGAAGCCTTCACCACCCGTAAGACCTGAAGTGGATCTTTGATCCTTCTTCATGCCCTCTTTTACTGAATCCATCATGATATGGAAGCTAAGCTCCATCTGTTCGTATACTTCAAGACTTGTCTTTTCCATGGAGAGAGCCTGATCCTCCAGGACAAGTTCACTTATTCTGATATTTCTTTTCTCAGCTTCCTGCACAAGCTCGCTGATAGAGGTATATTCCAGCATCTTCCTGCTCCTTAAACTCTTCTTATAAGAATTGCATTGATGACATGGTCGATTCCCCTGATGTCATCTACCAGAGAATCCGGCGGCGGATTATCTATCTCGATAGTCATAATGGCCTCTCCGCCCTTATGAAGCCTTGAAAGCCTGAAATTAGAGATATTAAGATCCTCATGCTCCCAGTGCATCAGGTTGGTCACGCTGGCGATTACGCCGGGCTTATCCTCATGCATAACAAGGATGGTGTTGTTATCACCATTAAACTCAACAGTCATGCCGTTTATCTGGTTTACCAGAATATTTCCGCCACCGATGCTGGCTCCCTGCATGACGCCATCGCTGCCATCGTCAAGATAGTAGTGGATCCTTGCAGTGTTTGGATGCGCTCCAGATATGTTTTCCTTATTAAAAGAGTATTCGATGCCTCTTTCATCTGCTATCTCAAGAGCATTTCTGATCTCCGGTGAATAGCTTTTATAGCCCATTATTCCTGCAAGTAGCGCCTTGTCCGTTCCATGCCCCTTATAGGTCTGGGCAAAGGAGCCTGAAAGAGTGATCTCCACCTTTTTCAAAGTTCTTTCATCTATGAGCTTGTTCACCACTCTTCCAAGGCGCACAGCGCCTGCAGTGTGAGAACTTGACGGTCCTATCATCACAGGGCCGATTATGTCAAAAACATTCATTCCAATTCCTCCGAAAGGCTTTTTATACCTATGAATAATTATATCAAATAAAGCAAATGGCTACTTGCTTTGACTGTACTATTTATGTAAAATATCTAGAGGCAAGGGCGCCAGAACTCGGACATATTCTGTTCGCTGTTTCTGGTGCCTTTTTCTATATTATCCTATGGAAAACTAAGTCTTGGTTAAGGAGGAATCATGAGCAAGTATACTAAGGAAGATATATTCCGCATTGTGGAGGAAGAGGATGTAGCTTTTATCAGGCTTCAGTTCTGTGACATTTTCGGTGTTCCAAAGAACATCGCCATAGCTGCAAGCCAGCTGGAAGGTGCACTGAACAACGAGTGTTTGACGGCGTATCTGTAGAGGGCTTTGTCCGCAGCGATGAGAGCGATATGTATCTCTATCCCGACCTGGACAGCTTTGAGATATATCCCTGGCGTCCACAGTCCGGTAAGGTTGCCCGTATGTTCTGCAACGTTTACACCGTAGACAGACAGCCATTTGCAGGTGATCCCAGACATGTCCTGAAGCAGGTGGTTGAAAAGGCAGCTAAAATGGGCCTTAATTTCAAAGTCAATCCTGAGCCGGAATTTTTCCTTTTTGATTATGACGATGAGGGACAGCCTACCACTCATACAAAGGAAAAGGGCGGATATTTTGACGTTGCCCCTGCAGACCAGGGAGAAAACGTCCGCCGTGACATAATCCTCAATCTTGAAGAAATGGGCTTTGAGATTTCCTCATCTCACCATGAGATTGCTCCTGCCCAGCATGAGATTGAATTCAAGGCTGAAGATGCAGAGAGAACTGCAGACATGATCATGACCTTCAAGATGGCTGTTAAAACCATTGCCAAGAAGCACGGCCTTTATGCCACCTTCCTTCCAAAGCCTACAGAAGGAATCAGTGGTTCAGGTATGCATATAAACATCGTTGCCAAGGATGAGAAAGGAAATAACCTTTTTGCTTCAGAAAATGGTGAGAAGCTTTCAGACACCGCCCTTCACTTTATCGCCGGTGTTCTCTCCCATGTAAAGGGCATGACTCTTGTGACCAATCCTCTGGTTAATTCCTATAAGAGACTGGTTCCAGGTTATGATGCTCCCGTAAACATCTCCTGGTCTTCAACCTCCGCCAACAGAAGCGCTCTTATCCGCATCCCTTCTAAGAGAGGCGAGGGTACAAGGATAGAGATCAGAAACCCTGATGCTACCTGCAATCCTTACCTCGCAATAGCACTTATTCTCGCTGCAGGTATCGATGGCATTGAAAAGAAAATGACTCCTCCCGATGAGCTCAACGAGAATCTGGGCCGGGCAACCTATGAACAGCTCCGCAACAGCGGCTATGAGACACTTCCCATGACTCTTGGTGAAGCCATCCATGCCTATGAATCAGATGATTTCGTAAAAGAGGTACTGGGAGAATCCATATTTAACAAATTCCTCGACGCAAAAAGAGCTGAGTGGAAGGATTTCCGCACCTGCGTAACCCAGTGGGAAATCCAGAGATATCTCAATTTGTTCTAAGCACTTTAAGTACCACAATCTTTAGCACGAGGCGGATTTAGTGAACATTATTGTAGCTTTTGCCAAGGCGGAAAACGCCCAGAATATCAAAAGCATATTGAGCCGTGGCGGCTTTGACGGGGTCATCACCTGTTCTTCAGGTGTTCAGGCCCTTTCAGCCATGGACGATCTTGGAAGCGGAGTCATTATCTGTGGCTACCGCCTGAGTGATATGCTCTATTCTGAGCTCCTTGAAGACCTTCCGCCCTACTTCAAAATGCTGCTTATTGCATCCACTGACAGAGCCCCTTCAGACGCTGATAATGACCGCCTCATATACCTTTCAACACCGCTTCAAAGGGCAGATCTCTTTTCCACCCTTAATCTGATGCTTGAGGGCGTACACAGGCTCAAAAAGAAAGCCAAGGAACGCAGGATGAAGCGCTCCGAGGCAGACAAAAAGGTCATCGACCAGGCTAAAGCTCTTTTGATGGAAAGACATCATATGACTGAGCCGGAGGCCCACAAATATCTTCAGAAATGTGCCATGGATTCAGGCACAGACATGCTTGAGACGGCGGGAATGATCATTTCCCTGACGAACATATAAGTTATATAACACATATAATCACAAAACTTTTTCCATGCAGATTTTCTGAGGAACAAGCCCCATACTCTCATAGAACTTCATTGCCCCGGGATTGCAGCTCCACACATTTAATGTGATGTTGTAGTAGCTCTTTTCCCGGGCATATTTAACTACTGCGTCATAGAGGCTCTTGCCCACGTGCTGGCCTCTGGCGGCTTCGTCCACACAGATATCATCAATATAAAGAGTCTTGATGTCAGTCAGGACATTGTCTGAAAGCACCTGCTTATGTATACAGAAGGCATGTCCGATAGCCCTGTCATCTTCATCTACACATACCAGGATCACATATTCATCATTTGCCAGCAGCTCTTTTAGCTGATCGGCGTTGTATTTAGTGGCAGGACCTTTGAAAATGTCAGGCCTTCCATTGTGATGTACCATATCTACCTGTATCAAAAGCTCCAAAATTCTTGGAATGTCTTTTTCCGTTGCAAATCTTACTGTATTCATGCGTATCTCCCTGATAATGTTGATCTTTACTGATTATACTACAACTACCAAAAAAGCAAAAAGGTCATTACCCCATAAAACTAGGGAAATGACCTTTTCGCTATGTAGAAAAATCAGGAAGATTTACTCTACGTCCTGGAGGGCTGCTACGCCTTCCTCGCCGGTACGTACCTTAACTACGCGGCTTACATTGTAAACGAATATCTTACCATCACCGATATGTCCGGTGTAAAGAGCCTTCTTGGCTGCTTCAATAACCTTCTGTACAGGGATCTTGGAAACAATGACCTCAACCTTAACTTTAGGAAGCAGGGTTGAATCCACTGTAGCACCACGGTATTTGTCGGTAGAACCCTTCTGAACACCGCAGCCCATTACCTGAGTCATTGTCATACCTGTTACACCAAGCTCATTAAGGGCTTTCTTAAGGGTATCAAACTTGGCAAGCTTGCAGATGATAGATACCTTGTGCATACCAGTATCGAATTCCTCTGACAAAGGAGCCTCCATAGAAACCTGAACTGCTGCATTTTTCTTAGCATCGCTGGCGGCTTCATAATCGCTCTCACCAAGGTCTGTGTTCTCGTTAACATCAACAGTAAGAGTGTTTGAAATATCCATGATGCTGAATCCTGCATAAGCAGATGTAAGACCGTGCTCTGTGGAATCAAGACCTGTGATCTCCTCTTCCTCAGATACTCTAAGGCCTATGAGAGCTTTAATAATAACAAATGCTATTGTAATTGTAAGGGCTGTCCAGGCGGCTACGGTTGCAAAACCAAGAAGCTGTATCAGGAGTGTGTGTGTTCCGCCGCCATAGAACAAGCCCACTACACCAGTCTCCTCGTTTCCGGGAGCTGTAGGTGTTGCAAAAAGACCAACTGCGATAGTTCCCCAGATACCATTCATCATATGTACTGCTACTGCACCAACAGGATCATCAACTCTGAGCTTGTAATCAAGGAACCAAACTCCAAAGCAAACCAGAAGACCTGCTACTGCACCGATAACAATTGCACCAAAGCAGTCTGTTACATCACAGGGAGCTGTGATAGCTACAAGACCTGCCAAAGATGCGTTGAGAGACATTGAAACATCGGGCTTACCATACTTAACCCATGTGAAGATCATTGTTACTACTGTTGCTACTGCAGGAGCTACAGTTGTTGTAAGGAAGATGGAAGCCAGCTGAGGTCCGCTTGTAGCAGCTGCTCCGTTGAATCCATACCATCCAAACCAGAGAATGAAACATCCAAGAGCACCGATTGCCAGGTTACTGCCTGGGAATGCGTTAACTTCTGTAATGTTGCCGTTCTTATCCTTAGTAAACTTACCGATTCTTGGTCCAAGCATAGCTGCGCCGATAAGGGCTGAAATACCACCTACCATGTGGATCGCACAGGATCCTGCAAAATCATGGAAGCCAAGCTGAGAGAGCCAGCCGCCGCCCCAGATCCAGTGAGCCTCGATAGGATAGATAAGTCCTGAGATCACTGCTGAATAGATACAGTAGGACAGGAATTTTGTTCTCTCAGCCATGGCTCCTGATACGATGGTTGCTGTTGTAGCACAGAATACCAGGTTGAACACAAAGTTTGAGAAGTCAAAGTTTGCATAGGATGTAAAAATGTCGAATCCCGGCTTTCCAATGAACCCCATAAGGTCCTCCCCAAGTAAAAGTGAAAAGCCGATCAGGATGAACATTACGGTTCCAATACAGAAATCCATAAGGTTCTTCATAAGAATGTTACCTGTATTCTTGGCTCTGGTGAATCCTGCCTCCACCATGGCGAATCCTGCCTGCATCCAGAATACAAGAGCGGCTCCGATAAGGAACCAGATTGCAAAGATAGTTGTTGTTGAAGATTCAGATACTAAACTTCTGATAGCTTCTTCTGTCATAACACACGCCTCCTTTAAATAATTTATATACAGAAAAGGCGCCGTAACGGTTTTTTGCCGTCACAGCGCCATTGCTGCCAAAATATTACATATTTGAGTAACCCATCAGGTACTCATCTATTTCCCGGGCACATTCCCTGCCCTCTGCGATAGCCCATACCACCAGTGACTGGCCTCTGTGCATATCTCCCGCAGTGAACACCTTGTCCACATTGGTCCTGTAATTAGGTAAAAGAGTTTCAACCACTCCTCTATCTGTAAGCTTTACACCAAAATCCTTGGCTGTATATTCTTCACAGCCAACAAATCCGGCTGCTATAAGAAGTAGATCACACCTTATCTCCTCTTCACTTCCGGGAACCTCAGTGAGCTTTCCATCCTTAAACTGGACCTTCACTGTCTTTATTCCGCTAAGCTTGTCATTTTTGGTGATCAGCTCTTTTACTGTGGTCTCATATATTCTTGGATCACTTCCAAACTTTGCTATCGCTTCCTGCTGGCCATAATCTGTCTTAAGGACCTTGGGCCACTCAGGCCATGGATTGTCAGGTCTCCTTACAACGGGCGGAGCAGGCATCATTTCAAGCTGTATGGCTGAACGACATCCGTGTCGCAGGCACGTGCCAAGACAGTCATTTCCGGTGTCACCACCGCCAACAATCACAACCCTCTTGTCCTTGGCACTGATAAAGGTTCCTTCCTTAAGTCCGGAATCTAAAAGACTTTTTGTAGTAGATTTAAGAAAATCCACTGCATAGTGTACGCCTTTTACCTTCTCAAAGCCCTTAACCCCCAGGGGCCTTGCCTTCTTAGCGCCGCAGCATAGTGCGATCGCGTCATACTGGGCCAAAAGCTCTTTTGCACTGATGCTGTCCTTATCCCCTTTTTCACCAACATTCACACCGGTTCGGAATACTACCCCTTCCTGCTCCATAAGGCTCTTCCGCCTCTCGATTACCTCTTTCTGGAGCTTCATGTTGGGGATTC
>CAMVRW010000019.1 GCA_947169985.1 uncultured Butyrivibrio sp.
AAAGAAGGGAATCATCTGCTTCTCCCCTCTCGCCCAGGGAATGCTCACCGACAGATACCTGGAAGGAATCCCTGAGGACAGCAGAATCCGCACAGACGGCCGTTTCCTTAAGGAGAGCACTGTTGACGAGAATATTCCCAGAGTTCGTGCCCTCAACGAAATTGCCAAGAACCGTGGCCAGACCCTTGCTGAGATGGCTCTCGCCTGGGTATTAAAGGACGACTACGTAACTTCTGTTCTTGTGGGTGCATCAAGACCGGCACAGATCCTGGACAACATTAAGGCAATCGAAAATCTGACCTTCACAGATGAAGAACTGAAAGCAATCGACAGCATCTGATTGGAGAAATAGAAAATGGTTTCACTTCTTACTATGATCGTAAACGCCGTTACCGGCGCACTTATATATGCTCTTAAGGCGTTCTTTTCGCTTCTTACCTGGTTCGGAAAGAGCTTCCTTAAGTTCTTGAAACTGTTGTATGTGGTTCTTCCCATCACATGCATTGTTTTTGTGCTTCTTTTTCTGGTGAACATATTCGTGCTCTGCACTGGAAAGTCAGGAATTATCCAGGGAGGCGCTCCGGAGATTGGACAGCCTGGCATGACAGGTCAGGAAATGTCCGGAAATCCTGCGATGCCTTCCATCCCTGATATAAACATCCCAGGGGACTTCGTAGACGATGCAAAAGTCCAGCAGGAAGCTGGCAATATGCTCCTTCGCGACAGACTGGTAGTTTCAAATATGTTCGGTGAACTTAAGACATGGTGGACTTCAAATGTATACTCCTATCACGGAAGCACTCCTTACATCTTTCTTCTTATACTTACAATCCTGATGTTCCTTCCTGTAGTGAGCATCCTTCTTGTTTTTTCCGTATTTGCATCCTTTGGAAATATCCTTTTTATAAGCGTTGTTGTAGATGCTGCCCTCTACCTTATCCGTGCCATCACAGGGGCAACCTTCGTAAAGCAGGCCCAAGGCCGCTATTTCAGACTCTTCCCAGAAGCAGGCAGAAGGCACTATGAAAAGAGCTATGACAAGTTCCTTAAGAATCGCGACAAAGAAATGAGGGAAGAACTTCGCCATGGAAGACGTACCAAGGCAGAGGACTTCTATGAGGATGAGGAAGACTACGACGAAGAACAGGATGATTATTACGAAGATGAAGACGATTTCTACGAAGATGAGGACGACTTCGAAGAGGACGAGGACGTCGAGGAAGATTACGAAGACGACTACGATGAGCCCACAAAAAAAGGCGCCGGAACATCCGGCACCTTTGATTTCTTTGCAGGCTGCACTTCCCGTGAAAGTGTAGACAAGAAGTATAAGTCCCTTGTTAAACTTTACCACCCCGACAACATGGACGGGGACACAGCTGCTCTCCAGGAGATCAACGCCCAGTACGCTGAGGCCAAGAAGCGCTTCGGATAAGTTATAACAGCCTTCCCGGACTACACTTTATTACCCAGCCTTTTGGTCGATCTCGATGGTGAGGACGTTGAGGCCAAGCATGTTCTGATAACTCATGTCTGTTGCGATCTTTCCTATGGTACGTATACCAATGTTTTTGGTAGGATCCTCAGGATTAAGAAGATCTGTTCTTTCAACCGGATCAAAGGGTACGCAGTCGTCCTTGATACGGAGCATAACGCCCTCTTTCTTGCAGATTACGCGGACATCCATATCATGCTCTTTTTTATCTACTATAAATCCATGACTGACAACATTTCCTGCCATCTCTTCCAGGGCCAATGCTGAAAAATACGCTGTCTTTTTGTCGTAGCCGTGGTCGGAAACAAATTTCTGGATTGTCTCGGAACATCCAATAACATCATCCATGCTATTTATTACGATGGCCAGTCTGTCCTTATCTTCCACTCCAAAACCCGGTTTGAATAAAAGCCACTCATCCACATTTCTGGGAACATGCTTCGTCCAAACGATGGCGTAGACCACGTAAACCATTGATGTTATCAGGATTCCTATTGGAGTAGCCCACCATACACCAAGAACCCCCATCAAAGGAGCCAGTATAATAGCGGGAACCACAACGCTAACATAGCCATCCATGATTGAGCTGATATGTACAGCTATATTGTGACCTGAGGCCTGAAGGTAGTTGGTCTGAATCTGTACCAGGAGTATAAAAGGCATAGCCAGCGTATAGATCATGAACTGCTGCTTGGTAATGATGTAAACCTCTGAGGTCTTGTCCTTGAAAAAGATTGAAGACATTGCACCGGAAAGCAAGAATAATAGCACCATAGCAAAGATCATCATGGCCATAAGCCTGGTAAGTGCAAGCCTGATCAGTTCTTTTATTGAATCCCTGTCTTCCTCTCCCACATAGACACTAGCCAGCATCCTTATTACTGTTCCGCCGCCAACGGCAATAGCCACAAAAAGACCTGTGATCATCCCCATAGATGCTCTTGAGGAAAGACCAGCCTCTCCGCCGACACTAAGGACTATTCTGTTAAGTGTAAGATCTCTCATAGCAAGACAGACCTGCAAAAGTGCTCCGGGACTTCCAATCTTTATAAGTTCCAAAGTCTTTGCCCAATATATATTTGAAAAGCTGAATTTCATCTGAGCCTTTCCTGAAAAATAGTAGGGAACCAGAACCAGGAAATAGATCCAGTTACAGGTACTTGTTGCTATGGCCAGGCCAAAAACATCAAGCTTAAGGATAGTAACAAAGAGGATGTCCATGAGAATATTAGATACGATCATAGCGCCGACACCCATGTAATTTCTCTTACTCTGGGTTTCCAGCTGAAGGAAGCTTCCCAGCTGCTGCGCCACAAACATTGGGACAATGCCCATGGCATATCCACGGGAATAATTCATGAGACTTTCCTTAAGTCCCTCATCCGCTCCACAGAACAGAGCTATTTCTTCAGGGAAAAAGAAACAGATTCCTGATAAGATGAGACCGATTATAACTGCCAGTGAAATACAAAGAGAAAAGATACCTCTTGTCTTTTCCAGCTCTCCTGTCCCTATGAACCTGCCACTTAGAACAGCTCCGCCACCCATGACCACAGAGCAGATAGCTGAAATAATGCCTATAACAGCAAAAAACAGACCAATAACACCAACGGTTCTCTCGCTGATGTATCGGCCTGCTATAATTCCATCCACTATTGTGTTGACGAAGTTCATCGCAAAGATAAGTAACTGTACAGGAAGCAGCTTAAAAAAAAGCCTTTCAAGCATTGGGTTTTTAGAGGAACTCTTGCCAAAAAACTTTGCTGTCATGCTAACAACGCTCCTTTCAAGATCAGTTTTTATCAGGTGGGATAATTCCTCCAGCCTGCTTCTTAAGCTTCTCCACCGCCTTAAAATAGGCTGCAGCCATTGCCTTAGGGGCTCTGGTTTCCATACCCATTTCCTTTGCGTTGGCAAGCTCCGCTTCTTTGTCAGAAATAAACATAACCTCCGTAGGATCAACATCTGCATCCGTAATATAAGCCAGCATTGTATCCATCATATTTTTCCCGCCATAGGAAAAGCAGAAATCCTCAAACATTCCGGGTCTGTGCTCGGAGCACCAGCTGGCTTTCATGCCCTCTTCACCCTCAAGGGGGCCATCAAAAAGAAGCAGCTTACATTTATACCGTTCTTTCATCATACAAAGCTGCTTTACCAGCATCTCATTATTCATATCGTCATAATCTGCGAATATGATCTTTATCATTAAACAAACACCCTTGGCACTCTCTTGTTGATGTCACAGGTAAGCTCGTAGTTAAATCTTCCGGACAGATCTCCCAAAAATTCTGCAGTGATCTCCTCGCCTGTTGTCTTGTCTCTTCCAAGGAGAACAACCTCGTCTCCCTCCATTACGTAGGGAATATCCGTAACATCAACCATAAACTGGTCCATGCATACCCTTCCGATGATGGGAGCATGATGACCGTTGATAACTTCAAAGCCCTTATTTGAAAGACTCCTTGGATATCCATCGCCATATCCAACAGGAATCGTGGCAATCCTGGTTTCTTTAGTTGTCACATAGGTTCCGCCATAGCTTACAGGCGTCCCCTTGGGAACCTCCTTCACCATTACTATATGGCTGATCAGCTCCATAGCAGGCTTAAGGCTTATGATATCCTTTGGCACCTCATCAGAAGGCCACATGCCGTACATTGTAACCCCGGCCCTTACCATATCCATGGAGGACTCAGGAACAGCAATAATGCTGGCTGAATTAGCACAGTGCTTGATAGGTATCTTATAATCAAGCTCTGATTCTATCCTGTTCAGGAAGCCCTTAAATACCTCTTCCCTCTCTCTTACATTGGTAAGGTCCTCTTCATCAGCCCTTGCAAAGTGTGTGAATACGCCCTCAACCTTTATGCCCTCCAGGGCCAGTACTTCTTTGACAAAAGAAATGCCATCATCATCGGGGGTTATTCCTATTCTGGACATTCCTGTATCCACTGCCAGATGTACAGGTGGCACCTCTGAAATGTCCCCCTTGTCCAAAAGCTCTTTTCCCAGATCGGATAGCTCTGATGCCATGTCCGGTCTGAAAACTGAAGGTCTGATGCCCTCCTTTAACATGCGCTCGTAAGCGTATGGGAAGGTATAGCCCAGGATCAGTATGGGCTTTTTCATCCCTGCATCTCTAAGTTCAAAGGCCTCTTCAGCTGTGGCTGTTGCGTAGCCCCAGATGTAATCCTTTGTCTCCAGATCCTTAGCGATCTCTACTGCTCCGTGGCCGTAGCCGTCTGTCTTGATAACTGCCATGATCTTAGTTCCGGCAGGTATATTATCTCTCATAGCCTCCAGGTTATGCTCGATGGCCTTAAGGTCAATCTTTGCATAAACTCTTGGATGCTGCTGCGTCAATTCTTCCATTTCAATAATCCAACCTCAAGTTAGTATTTCAGGCAGGGCTGCTACTATGTCTGTGGCAACCATGGAATATCTTCCAGCTGTCTCAGCGGCCTTATCCCCTGCTCTTCCGTGGATATAGGCTCCGGCTGCTGCGATATCAAATCCTGACAGTCCGGGAAGGCATAGAGCTCCAAGTATTCCTGAGAGCACATCTCCCGATCCGGCAGTTGCCATACCATCATTTCCACTAACATTAATATAAATCTTTTTTTCGTTGCTGTCAGCAACTATGCTCCGGGCGTCCTTACAAAGGACAGTTCCGTGGATCTTCCCTGCAAGTTCCCTTGGATACTCCAAAAGATGTTCCTTGCACTCTTTAATGGGCTTTCCCATAAGCCTTGAAAACTCGCCCATATGAGGAGTTAGGATAAGATTCTTTTTCCCGGTTGCAAAATTCTCTGCAAGGCGCATCAGCTCTTTATCTTCAGCCAGGATATTAAGAGCATCCGCATCCGTCACAAGGCTCTTGTCATAATATTCCAGCATCACGGTCAAAAGTTCTTTTCCCTTGGCAGCTGTACCAATGCCGGGACCAATGACCGCCTGGGTGGACCATTCCATCAAAAGCCTTAGCTTATCCATTACGGGTTCAAAGTCCTCGTAGGTTTCCAGCATGGCTTCCGGTAAAAGAGTCTTCACCGCCTCGGCGTTTTCCGCCGCAGTAAAAATCCTGACCATTCCTGCTCCTGCCTTAAGTGCTGCAGATGCAGCAAGGATGCAGGCTCCGCTTATGTCCTTGGAACCAGCTACAATAAGGACCTTTCCATTAGTTCCCTTGTTGGAATCCTTCCTTCTTTCAGGCAAAAGAGCTAAGGGCTCTCCATCATGAAATACCGCCAAAGGCTCTTTTCCAAGAAAGCTCTCCTTAGTGATGCCGGCATCAGCTACCACCAGCTCTCCGCAGTACTCACAGCCCGGATAAAGGATCTGGCCAAGCTTCATCTGATTAAAGGTTACGGTCATATCTGCCTTGACAGCAGCTTCAAAAACCTGGCCGGTATCAGCGCTTACGCCTGAGGGCATATCCACCGAGATCAGAAAAATATCTTTTCCCATTTCCTCTTTGCATTTCTCGGTATATTTAACTGCCTCCAGAGCATCTCCCACAAGAGGCCTGGAAAGCCCGATGCCAAATAGCGCATCAACTATGATATCAAAATCAAATCCGTTTTTTCGCTCCTGAAGCCCCAAAAAGGTCTCAGTTACAATACCGTACTTCTCAGCTATCCTCAGCTGTTTAAGAAGAAGGTCCGTGGTCTTGGTCATATCCCCAATAATGCACTGGGTAACAAGATATCCCCTGGTCTTTAGTATTCTGCCGATGCAGACTCCATCTCCGCCGTTATTGCCAACCCCGGCAAGGATCAGAACCCTGTAGGGTCTTACGGCGTTTCGCGCTTTTTTCCAATCCTCAATCCGGCTTACAACCTCAAGGGAAGCCCTCTCCATGAGAATAGCCGTATCAACGCCAAAAACCTCCGAGGTATTTCGGTCCATTATCTTCATTTCCTGGCTTGAAAGGGCGTATTTCAATTATTTATCCTCCCCAACTAAGTAAGGCTGCCACCGGGCAGCCTTTAATTCAATCCGTATACTCGCTCTCGTCCCCGGAAAGCGGCCTTCTGACTGGATGTCTTCTGTTCGGATCATATTTGATATCAAAGATATCGATGACCTCGGGACCAAATATCTGATGCATGTAGGAATAGAGATTATAGTTCTCCATTTCAGCTTCCTGAAGCCTTATGACGTTCTTCTTAAGCTCCACTCTCACTTTGGAGATCCACTCATCCAGGCCCTTGATGTATTCAGTATTTTCATGAAGGGTCTCGTAGCAGGCCTTCATGGTCTCAATCATAAGATTGTAGTCCACCTCATATATTTCCCTGGAGAGATCCAAAAGCTCGTCATCATATCCTTTGAGCTTATCGTTACACTCATTGATGAGCCTGGTTCTTTCCGATATTTCTTTTTCTATTGCAGGTGAATTGCCTGCCTTGTTGGCCTGATCCCTAAGGGGCACAATCTCGGAAAGAAGCGTCTTTTTAAGCTTCTTGATCCTCTTGGTCTCCATGCGGATCTTGCCATCACGCTCAACTAAAGCATTCAGTTCATCCGCCAGCTTTTCAATCTCAGGGGTCATCTCTGTCTGGGTAAACAGCTGATGCCACTTATTGTCCAGCGTCAGGATAGGGATACTCTTCCCCTCCAGTGCGGAGCTGTACACTCTATCATCTCTAGCCATCAGTTTCTCTCACTACGGTCTAATAGTTTTTTCGTACCTGCTTATATTATACGATAATTTCATCAAACTGTCAGATAAATGTACATTTTCTACCTGAATATTGTTAGGAACATCCAGATCAACGTGGGCAAAGTTCCATATAGCCTTGATTCCACACTGTGCAAGCTTATGTGCCATAGGCACAGCCTGATCCTTAGGAATGGTAAGAACAGCGATTTCAATATCATTAGCCCTTACAAACTCCTCCACCTCATCGATGGGTCTTACCTCCACGTCCCTTATCATGGTTCCGTAAAGGTCAGGATTGCAATCGAAAGCTCCCTTGAACACAAAACCTCTTCTGGTGAAGTTGGTATAACCGGCAATGGCCTTTCCAAGGTGGCCTGCGCCGATGATGACCAGAGAGTGCTGTCTGTCGATTCCAAGGATCTTGCTGATCTCGTCATAGAGATAGTTTACATTGTAGCCGTAACCCTGCTGTCCAAAGCCACCGAAATTATTGAAGTCCTGTCTTATCTGGGAAGCTGTGACCTTCATGATGTCTGATAGTTCCTGGGATGAGATCCTCTCAACACCCTTTTCCTTAAGGTCCCCCAGGTATCTAAAGTAACGAGGCAATCTTGAAATGACCGCCTGAGATATTTCTTTATCCGCCATAACAATCTCCAAAAAGTTATAAGTTTGTTAAGTAAAACACAATTACATTATACGGGTGCGTTAAATAAATGTCAATTCTGGAAAAGCACAAAAAATCCCCCAGCCATGGGATTTTCAGGGCCGGGGGAAAAGAAATTTTTATGGTACTTATGGCTTGAAATAGCTGATAGTTTCCTGCATGTCTCCAGCCAGTTCCTGAAGCTTTCCAGCAGACTCTGTAATAATCGCAAAGGTTGCGTTAAGTTCCTGCATGGAGGCGTTTGTTTCCTCGGAAGATGCTGCATTTTCTTCGGAAATAGCTGACAGATCGGAAATGATCTCAACCAGCTTATCCTTTGCATTTGTCAGCTGTTCAATATGACCTGCAATAGAGTCAGTTGAATTGGATACGTTGACAACGTTATCTGCCATGCTCTGCATGTTGGACTTGGTGTCATCCAACTGCTCTGACTGCTGAGCAAAATTGGCATTTAGCTTCTGCATTACTTCTACTGAAGCCTCGGAATCAGCCACAAGCTTTTCAACGATCTTCTTGATCTCCTCAGCGGAATTACTACTCTGTACAGCCAACTGTCCGATCTCAGTAGCAACAACTGCAAATCCCTTTCCTGCATCTCCTGCTCTTGCAGCCTCGATGGAAGCATTGAGAGCAAGGAGGTTGGTCTGGGATGCGATCTCTGTGATAGCCTGTGAGAACTTGGAGATCTCTTTTGCTGATTCGTTTGTAGAATCTATGGTCTGACCGATTTCCTGAACGGAAGCCTGTACCTCTGTACTCTGGGAAATAAGCTTTTCAAGAGCTTCCATAGCAGCCTCACAGGAGGTCTTCATCTCACTTGCGTAAGCATTGAGTTCCTCAACGTTGTCAGATACTTCATCAATATCTTTTCCGATAGCCTGTGTATTTCCTGCTGCAGTCTCAACGCTCTCAGCCTGGCTTACAGCACCCTTTGAAATCTCATCTACTGCCTCGCTTACCTGGCTTGATGCGTTGGATGCCTGAGAAGCTGAGTCGGAAAGCTCCGCTCCTGAGCGCTTCAGCTCACTGGACATATCCATGGTTGTTCTGATAACTTCGCTAAGCTTTTCTGAAAGGGTCCTGGCACCATCTGCAAGAAGTCCGATCTCATCATTTCTGTCAATGGAGGTCTCATCAATATTGAGGTTCAGCTGACCCTGAGAAAGAAGTCCCAGTTCATCAGCGATTGCTCTCATCTTTCCGGAGGACTTGTTTGCAACAACAATACCAACCGTTGATGTAGCTATTGTAATGATAAGGGAAATGATCACCATCTGAATTATGATCTGCATGATCTTAGTCTTTACGGAATCACTCTCTCTTCCTGCAAATACCATTCCTACAGCTGTTCCATCGCTGTTGAGCAGAGGTGCATAGTAACAAAAATAGTTTTCAGAAGTACCTGCAGGAATAGCCTTTACAAAGTATTCCTGTTTGCTTCCAATAACATGGGATTTTACCGTATCTGATATGTTATAGCCAATAGCTTTATTTCCACTGCTGTCCTTCAATGTGGTAACTACTCTCTCAGTACCATAGAAAAGACTGTACTCGATTCCGGTCCCAGCTTTGAGCTGATCCATGATCTCCTCATACTCTGCCATGATGTCTTCTTCGCCCTTATATACACGGCCATCCACCATGGACCAGTCGCCATCCCAGACATTCTCCATCTCGCTGGCAATCTGTTTAACCGCAACATTCAGCTCTTCCTGAACCAAGTTGTTATAGGTTTTACTAATTTCAATACCACTCATGATTGTAAGAGCTGTGGCAACTGCTACAATAGCAGCAACTGCAGCAAATATGAGCTTTTGGATCAGTTTACCCTTTCTTTCTCTGATTTCCATGGAAGCCTCCTTATCTCAAAAACATATTCTGTATTATGTGACAACTTCCTCATAATATCATGAATTAATTATACAATTTTTCGTTGCATAAGTGCGCAGCTCTTTATTAAATTTTGATAAAAAAGATTCGGTTTTAAGGTGCAGACGTGAGTACATCGCTCTTACGGTTTACAAGCATGAGAAAAAGGATTATCATTCAGAATGTTCGAAAAATAAGAAGAATCAGGTAATTAATATGAATTCAACCATTATGTCTTTAATAGAAAATGTAGGTCTTATAGCCTTTGCAATATCAGGAGCAGTTGTTGCTGCCAGGAAGGATATGGATATATTCGGAATAAACCTTTTAGCCCTTGTAACAGCCACAGGTGGCGGACTTATCCGTGACCTTATCATTGACAGGACTCCTCCTGTTATGTTTGTGACCCCATCCTATACCATTATCACCCTGATAACAGCCAATATCGCATTTCTGATCATGTACTTTAAAAGGCCTATCCCCAAGGGAATCACTCCCATCTATGACAGGCTTCTTTTCTGGCTTGACACCCTGGGCCTTGCAGCCTTTACCGTAGACGGTATCTTTGCAGGAATTGACGCAGGTTACGGAGATAACCTGTTCCTTATTGCATTTGTAGGAATCCTGACAGGAATAGGCGGCGGAATCATCCGCGATGTCTTCGCAGATAAGATACCCGCCGTCCTTATCAAACACGTTTATGCAATTGCCTGCATCGCAGGAAGTATCGTTACCGTATTCCTATGGAAGTATACTGGAAACGATGTTCTGAGCACCGTGGCAGGATTTGTCACCATCGTACTGCTGCGCTTCCTCGCCATGCACTTCGAGTGGAACCTTCCAACTGTACATCTTCAGGAGTAAAGTCTTCGTATCTTTTACTTTGCTTTCTCCTTAATTGCCTTAAGCTCATCCACTGAAAAAGTGTAGGCCTTGTTGCAGAAGTGGCACTTAATCTCTACTTCTTTTCCTTCGTCGATCATGTCCTGGATCTCTTTCTTACCAATAAGCATCAGGGCACGCTCTACTCTGTCCTTGTCGCAGTTGCAGTAAAAATCCAGATCAAGCTTGTCAGTGATCTCCACATCAAAGCCATCTAGAACAATGTTAAGGAGCTCTTCCGGAGTCTTTCCTGCCTTTAAAATATCAGTAACTGAGGTAAACTTCTGAAGGTTCTCCTCAAGGTGAGATATGGTAGCTTCATCTGCAAAAGGCATAAGCTGGATAATAAAGCCTCCTGCTGCTATTACTGAAAGATTCTCCCTCTCAACCAAAACACCCAGGCCAACTGAGGATGGAGTCTGTTCTGATTTGGTGAAGTAGTAGGTAAGATCCTCTGCCACCTCTCCTGAGTAAAGAGGAACCTGACCCACGTAAGGCTCTTTAAGTCCCATGTCTCTGATAACAGTAAGAGTTCCCTCTCCGATTCCGCCGCCCACGTTAAGGTGTCCTGAAGCATTGGGCTCCATAATTACATATGGGTTACTTACATAGCCCTTTACATGTCCCTGGTTATCAGCTGTTGCCAGCACTCCCTTAAGTGGTCCATCGCCGTCCATCTTGACGGTAATAAGGTCATCCTCATTATCCATCATTGTGCCCATCATTACAGCACCTGTCATAAGTCTTCCAAGGGCTGCTGCCGCGATAGGTGAAAGACCGTGCGCCTTCCTTGCATACTCCGAAAGGTCTTTTGTTGTAGCAGCAAAGGCCCTTATCTGTGCATTTCCTGCTGTTGCTCTTACCATGTAATCCTTATATTCCAATTGTAATTCCTACTTTCTATTAACTATTTATCTTCCGGCTATTGCGCCGTAGCACTCCGGCCTTCTGTCCCTGAAAAGTCCCCAGGAAAGGCGATTTTTGAGATTCTCGTGGAAATCATATTCTGCATAGATGATTTCCTCTTTGTCTCTGGACGCCTTCGCGATGCACTCTCCGGTCTCATCTGTAAGAAAACTTGTGCCGTAAAAGCAAAGGCTTGAGGACTGACCACCGTTCTCCTCAGAAGGAGTAACCACTTCAGTTCCAATACGGTTTGCTGCTGCCACCGGGATAATGTTGGCTGCAGAATGTCCCTGCATAGTCCTCATCCAGTGGCCTGAGCTATCCACATTAAGAATGGGCTCAGAGCCAATAGCTGTAGGATAAAGAATAATATCTGCGCCTCCAAGTGTAAGACATCTTGCTGTTTCCGGGAACCACTGATCCCAGCAGATACCAATTCCCACTTTACCGTAAGCAGTATCAAAGACCTTAAAGCCTGTATTTCCTGGAGTAAAATAGAACTTCTCCTGATAATAGTGATCATCCGGGATATGAGTCTTCCTATACACTCCTAAAAGCTTCCCGTCAGCATCTATCATCACCACAGAGTTATAAAGCTCATTCCCATCCTTCTCGTAAATACTGATGGGCATAACAAGCTGTAGCTCCGCGCAAAGCTCCTGAAAATACTTTACTGCCGGGTTTTCTAAGATGTGAGTCGCCATCTCATAGTACTCATAGCGTCTCTCCTGGCAGAAGTACTTTCTCTCAAAGAGCTCAGACAAAAGAACTATCTTAGCCCCATTGGCTGCTGCCTCTCTGGTAAGTTCTCCCGCCTTTTCTATATTTCTTTTAACCTGCTCCTCATCTGATGGGGCTGATTCGCCGCATGCAAACTGGACGCAGGCAACTTTCACTTTGTTAGACATATTCTAATCCTCGTATATTAGTTCTCCGGAACCTGCTGGGTGATGCAGTGGATATTACCGCCACCAAGAAGTATCACTCTTGCATCGATGCCGATTATCTCTCTGTCCGGCAAAAGAGCTTTAAGTGTATCCAAAGCCGCCTTGTCACTATCCTCGTTTTTGCCGCCAAACTGTGGCACCAGTACAGCCCCGTTTATGAAGTAAAAATTCACGTAGCTGGCAGCAAGGCGCTCTCCCACTTCACGGACATCCTCACCCTCTTCAAACTCAAAGTTCTTAAGGTCCTCTTCATTTACCAGAACAGGGTACTTGGGAATATTGAGCCTGTGCACTTTGAGCTTCCTGCCCTTTGCATCTGTAACACTCTCAAGATACTCAAGATCCTTAAGGGACATCTCGTACTGAGGGTCCTCTTTATTATCAGTCCAGGCAAGGACAACCTCGCCGGGCTTTATAAAAGCACATACATTGTCTACGTGCTCATTGGTCTCATCGTTGTAGATTCCATAGGGAAGCCATAAGACCTTCTCTACTCCAAGATATTCCTTGAGGTTTTCTTCTATCTGTTCCCTGGTCAGCTCTGGATTTCTTCCCTTGCTAAGAAGGCAGCTCTCAGTAACCATGACAGTTCCTTCACCGTCACAGTGGATACTTCCGCCTTCAAGGACAAAAGGAGCAGCATCATAATAGTCAATCTCGCACATGTCACAGAAAGCCTTGGCTACTTTGTCATCCTTATCCCAGGAAGCATATAGGCCGTCCACCTCCCCGCCCCAGGCATTAAAGCTCCAGTTAACGGCTCTGATGTCCTGACCATCCTGTATAAGGAACGTAGGTCCCACATCTCTTGCCCAGGCGTCATCAGAATCTATAGGCAGCACAAGGCAACGGTCCTCAAAGCCCTCCTGATCAAGATCTTCAAGTCCCTGGATCTCATCGCCGTCCTTAGCCACCACGTGCTGTTCTCCGGAAAAGCCCCGGGCATCGATGTAGTCTTCAATGATACCGTCCACGAACTTTCTGGCTTCTTCCCAGTGCTCCCTGTCCGCCAGAAGATATAGATTCTCCCTTCGAAGGATCTCCAGAAAGATCTTTCCAAAGGCCTCAAGAGCCTCTGTTCTGTCCTTTCCCCAGCTTCCCGGTCTTGTGGGATAGATCATTATGGTTCCGTCATGCTTTGAAAACTCGGCAGGCATGTAGTAGCCGTCCTGTCTGGGAGTATTATCTGAGATTTTATTCATAGTTCTTTTCCCTCATGTACATTCACTAAACGTATATGGGTCAACAGGTCCTATTACAATCTTGTCTTAAAATCCTCGTATCCAAAGTGCCTAAGCACTTCTACCTGACCGTCCTCCTTTAGAAGGGCAAGATCCGGAAGTGGCATTCCATTAAAGGTGTTGTTCTTTACAAAGCTGTAGATTGCCATATCCTCAAAGTACAGCCTGTCTCCCACCTTCTTTTCTTCTTCAAAACTGTAGTCACCGATGATATCTCCTGCAAGGCAGGTGCGGGAGGAAAGACGATAGGTGTAGTTCATCTCTCCGGGATGCTCAGAACTCATAAGAGGTGGCCTGTAGGGCATCTCCAGTACGTCCGGCATGTGACAGGCAGCTGAGGTATCAAGGATAAGTACAGGCATTCTGTCAGTATCTACCACATCCATAACAGTGGTTACAAGGTAACCTGCTTCTAAGGCTATAGCCTCTCCCGGCTCAAGATAAACATCTATTCCGTACTTGTCCCTTATGTAGCTGACAAGCCTTATAAGTCCTTCTCTGTCGTAATCCTCTCTGGTGATATGATGTCCACCTCCAAGGTTGATCCACTTGATCCTGTTACCCTCCTGGGTTGAAGTATATTCCTCATCAACTCCAGATGGAATGTCCTGGAAGCTTTTGCCTCCATCCAGGGCTTCCAGATCATCTATGGATTCAGAAGTGTCATCAAACTCTTCCTCATCATAGCCCAGAGCCTTATATACATAGCCGTCATAGTCCTCGGCTATCCTTGGCTGTGGGAAGAATCTAAAGAAATCCCTCTCCACCTTAAGGAAAGTCTCCTCAAGAGGTTCAAATCCCTGCTCACAAAGGTTATGGAAATGAAGTCCCTCAACTCCCTCAGGAAGTGTCTCTGGCATAAGGGCATTTCTTATTCCAAGCCTGGATCCTGAAGAACAGGGATCATAGATCTCCACAGTATCCTCAGAGCTGTATTCGGGATTTATACGTAGTCCCACGGAAAGTCTCTTTTCCTGTACTGCCTTCTCCCAGACGCTCCTGTGCTTCTCAAGCTGGGCCAGGGAATTAAAGACGATGTGGTCGCAGATATTGCACAGCTCCTCCATCTCGTCATCCTTAAAGGCAGGCTCGTAGACGTGGTTCTCGCACTCTTTTTCCCTGAACTTAAACTCCTCATGGGCTAGTCTTGCTTCATAAAGACCTGAAGCTGTAGCTCCGGTCAGATACTCCGCAACTATTGGATAAGTCTGATAGGCGGAGTAGGCCTTCTGGGCAAGAAGTATCTTGGCCCCGGACTTCTCCTCCACATCTTTAAGGATCTTAAGATTTTCCCTGAGCTTCTTTTCCACAATGACGTAGGCAGGGGTAGGAATTTCTTTTATGTTCATAATCACCTCACCAGGATTTATTATTCTACCTCTACTGGGTTCTCATCAACTACCCATGGAAGTCCATACTCATTAAGCATATCCATGTATGGATCCGGATCAAACTCATCGGTTGTATACACACCTGGCTTCTTCCACTTGCCCTCAAGAACAAGTGCTGTTCCGATCATGGCAGGAACGCCTGTTGTATAGCTGATAGCCTGGCTTCCAAGCTCCTTGTAGCACTCCTGGTGGTCGCAGACGTTGTAGATGTAGATCACCTTATCTTTTCCGTCCTTCTTACCACGGATAATGCATCCGATATTGGTCTTTCCAACTGTTCTTGGACCAAGGGATGCAGGATCAGGAAGAAGTGCCTTTAAGAACTGGATAGGAACAATATCTTTTCCCTCAAACTTAATAGGTGTTGTGGAGAGCATTCCCACATCCTCAAGGCATCTCATGTGATCCAGGTATGACTGGCCAAAGGTCATGAAGAAACGGATTCTCTTGATCTCAGGGAAGTTTCTTCCAAGGGCCTCAATCTCCTCGTGGTGCAAAAGATACATATCCTTCTGTCCAACTTCAGGGAAGTTATATTCTCTCTTGATCTCCATGGGCTTTGTCTCTACCCAGTGACCGTTCTCCCAGTAACTTCCGTTTGCAGAAACTTCGCGAAGGTTTATCTCAGGGTTAAAGTTTGTTGCAAATGCATAACCGTGATCGCCGCCGTTGCAGTCAAGAATATCTACTGTCTCGATCTCATCGAAATAGTGCTTCTTGGCATAAGCTGTAAACACGCTGGTTACGCCTGGGTCAAAGCCTGTTCCAAGAAGACCTGTGATTCCTGCATCCTTGAACTTATCCATATAAGCCCACTGATAGCTGTAGTCGAAGTAAGCAGTAAAGCCCTTCTCCTTACATCTCTTTTCATAAGCTGCGCGCCATACAGGCTCATCTGTATCCTCTGGCTCGTAATTTGCTGTATCAATGTAGTCCACCTTGCACTCAAGGCAGGCATCCATAATAGTAAGATCCTGATAAGGCAGGGCAACGTTCAACACTGCATCAGGCTGATACTCCTTTATAAGCTTAACAAGATCATTAACGTCATCTGCATTAACGGTAGCTGTGGTGATCTTTACAGGTGTTCCCTGCTTCTCCAGTTTTTCTTTTAATGCATCGCACTTGCTGACTGTTCTGCTGGCCAGGCACATCTCTGTAAATACCTTGCTGTTCTGTGCGCACTTCTGTATTGCAACCTGGGCAACTCCGCCACAACCTATAACTAAAAGTTTACTCATTTCTATTCTCCTTTCTTTAACCAGATAACACAGATTGCTCCGTGCTTCGCACTCTCGCAGTGGTTTCTTACTTATGACCGTGTTATCTAGACATGTCCTCCTCTTCCTGAAGTAGATCTTCAACGTATTTGGGTAGCATGAAA
>CAMVRW010000020.1 GCA_947169985.1 uncultured Butyrivibrio sp.
AACTCTGAGGTATCTGACAGGTATTGAATAGTAATCCCTGATTTTTTCGACTTCTTCTACGTATTCGTGCTTATATATGTCATTTCTGGACATGTTAAAAGAAATCGGAACTACGGGAAGGTGATTGTCAAAGCAGAATCTTAAGAGTTTACAGGCTACCTCGACCATTTTGATGTCAGCCTTATAAAGAAGATCTTGTTCCTCAAGAACAGGTATGAAATCAGACGGATATTGCATTCCATATTTAGGATCGACCCATCTCATCAAAGCCTCCGCACCGATCATTCGGCCGGTGGAGTGATTAAACTGCGGTTGATAATAGGCGAAAATATAGCCCTTCTCAAGAGCCTCATCAAAATGACTAAGAAGCTCTTTTTCACTCATCCTTTTCTGCATCCCGCACCTCCATTACCTTAAACAAAGGAAAAACATTCAGTGTTGAGTTATCAGCATGAGTCACGTATATAGACATTTTAACATACAAAAAAGGATGCCAGCAATCAATTACCGGCATCCAAAAATAAAAAAAAATAATGCAGAAGAAGGGACTTGAACCCTCATGTTGTTGCCAACACATGGACCTGAACCATGCGCGTCTGCCATTCCGCCACTTCCGCAAGCGACATCAATAATGATACCCATTTTAAACGCTCATGTCAAGAGCTTTAGGAGCTCTCCATTAAATTCATCATTCCCACCAATAGCGCTTCCAAGGTCACAGTCTTCCTGGTCGGGAGCGCATTCACCGCAAATATCTATGCCAAGAAGGCCCGAAACAAACTCATGCTCAGATGCGCCATTTCCTGAGTTCTCCGTCTTTACAAACGCGCCAGAAAAGGCTCTACCGCTCTCCCGTTGAGCCAACTCCTTCACAAAGTCCAGTACCTGCTTCCTGGTGGCCTCTCCCTGGTCCCAGTTGGTCACAAGCTCGTCCCGGGAGATCACATCCTTATCGATGGAGAGGTACACAGGGAACTGCGTTTCCGGCAGCACAAGGCTGCTCTCGCCCTCCTTAAACACTTCTTCCACTCTGTAGAACTTCACCCTTTCTCTATCCTCCGGTAACAGCTCCGAAATAAGCTTCTCATCTGCCCCGATCACATGGACATCCCTGACATACTCATTTGTATCAAGAACGTGGCAGATCCAGCCTCCGCAGGACAAAATATCAAACATAGGCCTTTGCATATCAGGATGATGATCCAGCACCACCAAAGAGAAAGGCTCTTTTACACGGCTCAGGTATAGCGCAGATACATAGTGATAGTTGCCGTTATCGATGAAGTGTATCCCAGGAGCGCAGTCGCACCCATCATTAACGCCTTTTTCAGGCGACGTCATGCCCTTCAGCAGCTGCTCTTTAGCCACATCGTCACACATGCAATTGGTGCCTGCAACAACAGTAAAATCCAGCATTCTTGCAGCATCTATGTTCTTATAAAAACTTTCCTGCTCGTATATTCCGCTAAAATTCAACACATCCATGTTCATATCCATAACCACCCAAAAGGCGGGCCTGCAAAAACAGGTCCGCCACAATTCCACGATTCAAACTATATTTCCGACGGGCATAATCTCTTTTGCCCCATGCATGTCCTTACTTCGCCAGATCTGCCAGATGCACTAAAGCATCCTCATCCATAATGCACTCGCCATGCTCTTCGATAAACATCGCCTCAGGTGCATTTACTGTCAGCATTTCTGAATACTCCACTCCGGCCCTTCTCATGTCATAAATGATGCTCTCATCAGCTGACATAAGTCCTGCCATCAGATAGAACCTGCCCTCGTGCTTGTAGAGGGAGGAATCAACAATAGGGAGCCTCTGAACAACCTTCGCAAATCTTGCGATTGCCTTCAGGTCGTCAAACTCCATCATGTACCTTGCATACTCAGAAAGTGGCTGATAACTGTACTGACTGTCAGCAGGCGCTTCCGGCGGCTCCATATCACGGCCGTAGATCCTGTTGATAGTATCTGTAACATTGGTAATGACCTCGTTAAGGGCAACTCCCTTGTCCCTACCGGTCTTGGCCTTGACCTCGTCAACCTTCTCCTGGGTCAGGGTCCTAAGTATTGTCTCAGCTGCTCCGCGAATCCTGTCCGCAGCCTTCTGAATATCCTCGTTACTCATCTTTACAGCAAAAATACGAACGCTGCCGTCCATCATCATGTTCTTGCTCATCATCATGACCTCTGTCTCCGGGTCATAGTCAAGCTGAGCTCCAACCTCGCGATTGAGCTGAGCAAAGAAAGATGTGGTGTTCTCAGCACCATTCACTACCGCCTCCGGCGTAAGTCCGATCTCGTGGAGTTCTGATGCTGCGATACTGCATTCAACTGTTGTTTCATTCATTTTTACTATGATCACTAAGCATCATCTCCTTTCTCGCATAAATACCCATCCTTGTACTGTAATTATATTACTTCGGATTAGCACCGTCCACAGGAGACTGCTAAAAAAACTATTAACTGTATTATAATTCTATTATTTACCTTCCAGATCTGCCACCCTGACCGGTTCACCGTTCAAAAGAATGTATCCCGGAGGGAGCTTTGACGCGTCTGCCATGGAAGTGTAATGGGTCTTTTCATGCTTGTGGGGCATAGCCCCTGACTCCCGCCCAAATTTCTTTTTATTAAAGGTATCGTAGTGTTTTACAGGCCCGTTTCCCTGCCCAAGTTTCTTTTTCCTGATAGCCAGGACTATGTAAGCAATAATCCCCACATAAAGGATCACAAAGATAAATCCATCCATACAACCTCCCTCTCGGCGCATTGCCGCATCAACCAACTATTTTCTCTCATGTCTGCTGTCCCTTACAGCCTTAAGAACATCAGGCTCAGATCCGGTCTCGCTGATCTCTCCTGTAGCTTCACACCTTACTGTCACACGGTTTGCGCCGCCCACGGTACAGGTAAACATGGTGAAATCCCAGTCACCCTCCTCCATTTCAAAGGAATCATAGGCCCCAAGGGTCTCAATATTGGTCACCTGATAATAGAAGCTTCTGCCGTTCATATCCGTCACAATGACGCTGTCGCCGGTCTTCAGCTGGTTCAGATTCCCGAAGTGCTCCGGATAATTGTGACCACAGACGATCAGATCATTATCATAAGCCGATCCCATATACCTGCAGATGCTGAGCTTTGCATTAGTCTTGCTCCATTCGTCCTGAACAGGCAGCAAAAGACCTAATGACGGTATCTCAACTGTTCCAACAAAGCTGCGACCTACCACATCCACCACAGGCATAGGGCCTGAAAAATCTCCAGGCAGTACTGAAGGAGGCATCTGGTCTATAACACCCTCCAAAAGCTCTTCAGAAGCCGCTCCTGCCGCCGCATTCTCATTGAAGTTATAACGTACCAGAATTGCAGCAAGGACAATTAAAGCCACTCCTATGGCTATATAAATATATCCATGAATCTTCTTCATTTAATTCATCCTCTTCCTAGATTATAACACAGCCCCATGGAATATTTCCTAATCCCATGGGGCCCCAATTACTTCTATCATTTATGCTGTTTTGTTATTTTTCCTGATTCCCTTTACAATGAAGAACACTCCAAGGATCAAAAGGAATGGAAGTGGCCACCAGAGCTGTCCTGTCTGAGGAAGTCTTTTGGCACCAAGTACCTGCGGCTTTCTAACTGCACCAAGAACCTCAGGAATGCTCCTTATAGCTCCAAGTACATCCGGAGTCCCAGGAGTTCCGGGAGCATCAGGTGTTCCGGGTGTATCTGGTGTATCCGGAGTGTCAGGCGTATCTGGCGTGTCCGGAGCCTCAGGTGGTGTGTAAGTATTGGTGCACACAAACTCAAAATCCGTTCCGTACTGGAAGATTTCCATACTACCTGTGTAGCCGTTTCCCGGGTCAACCTCTTCCACTGAATAGCTGTGGGCTCCAATATTTGACCACTTATAGAACCAATTATTCGAAGCGGAAAGTTCCACTGTAGTCATCAGCTCGCCATCGCAATAAATCCTGAAAGTAACGGATGAAGGACGATTTGCCTCATATCCGCTGTCGTTCCAACGCTTTAAAATATGGCAGTTTGTCTTAACATCGTTCTGTAGCTTTGACTTCTTAGGTGAAGCCTCAGGAGCGTAGTTTACGGTGATTCCACCATCCTCTGCCAACTCAAGAATCGGAACAGGATAAACGAAGTTCACGAAGGAATGTGTGTATCCATCCTTATCAAGTTTGTCGCTGAGTACATAGTAAACGCCAAGCTTAAGGTCTGTGTAATAGGTCTTTCCATTTCCATCGGAAACGCCTGAAGCTACTGCCGAAATGTCTTTTGCATTAATATAATCCAGAAGCTTGTCTGAATCACTTGCCGCCGCATAATCAACGCAGGATTTCCATTCATCGTAGTTGAATCCGTTGTTGAAGAAATCGCTGTCCGCAAAGCACCCTTTAAACTCATCTGTTATGGTGTACTTGCCCTTTTCGTCGATGGTAGCCACTAGATAGATGTGGGAGGAAACGCCCGCCAAAAGCTCCTCGTCAACAGACAGGTGGGTGATGGTAAGTGCACCCTTCTTTGCCGTATCTATCGTGGCAGCGCCTGCAGCAAAAGAGCTAACGGCGTTAATTGACACAGCGGCCAAAAACACAGTTATGAACGTCAATATTCGAATAAGATTTTTCTTTCCTATCCTCTTCATAAGTATCCTCGTTACTCTTTGTTACCCTTCTTCCTTGCAGGTCTCTTTGAAGTCCTGAAAAGGAAAATAATAAATATGATCAGCAGAAGCGGTGCTCCGATAAATGGCGCCACCACTAAATTGCCCATTCTTGTGGCATCTGCCGGTACGATCAGTTTAGTTTCTTCATTATAGTCAACACGCTTTGCCCGGACAAGAAGTCTGTGGGTATTTACACCGTAGGGTGTACATGTTACCAGCGTGACATATTCTTTGTCATTTACGATTGCCAGATTCTGTGTCTCTTCCGGCAATACGATGTTGATCTGATCAACCTGATAAGCGAAGGTCTGATCCATTACGTGTAAAAGAAATGAATCCCCCACGATCATCTGATCCAGATCTGTAAACAGTTTAGCAGAAGGCAGTCCCCTGTGTCCTGAAAGCACTACGTGGGTGCCCTTCGTTCCCGTAGGAAAAGAGGTTCCTTCCAAATGTCCTATACCTACCTGAAGAACGGATTCCTCAGTTCCATGGTATATAGGAAGATTAACTCCGATGTTTTCTATCTCTATTGTACCTATGATCCCGGTACCTGTGGGATCCAGAATACTGTTGTACTCTGCAAGTTCCTCTTCTGAAAGAGTAAAGCTCATGGGTCTTGTTACAAGATCCTCGTTATATCTTTTTGCTGCTTCCCAGAATTCGCTGTAGTCTTTTTCTGAAAGTGCACTCAGTGCCGCATCGTAGGAAGCTACCGCCCGGCTCTGATGCTTGGAGTTAATGTAATTACTTACTGACGGATATAAGAATACCGCAATACCCGCCACAAATATCAGTGAAAATATTATACTGGGTATTTTCTTTTTAAGTGTTTCTTTGTTCATTTCCCTATTACATTTCTCTTTTGAATCAATCCTGTATCTTCCGGAAAAGAGCTATTGCCCTCCCCCGGAAAACACAGTAGTTTCATATTTTGAAACAAGATTCAATTTATATAAACTTTTTCATACCCATTAAAAAATTACTCTGCTGCGCCCTTTCTGCGAAGGATGAAGTATGCAACAGCTGCAATAACAAGAACTGCACCAACAATGTAGAAGATTGTTGTTCCGATTCCACCAGTTGAAGGAAGGAGTGTTCCCTTGTTGTTTGCGATTGTAAGAAGCTCTGTAAACGTCTGCTGTTCAACAGGCTTATTATCATCGCCAAGAACTACTACAGGATTATATGTGCCAACAGTATCTTCTGAAACAGTAAGTGGCTGAGGTCCATTTAAAAGATTGTATCCCGTAAGTGTCTCTGTCTCTGTAAGTGTGTAGCCTGTACCAAGATCAAGACCACGGATCATGATGTATCCATCAGCATTAGTCTCTACAGTTGATGACTGTGAAGTTGCGTCTGCATAGTAGTATCCATCAGTATGCTTTGTAACCTTAACTGGAGTTCCGTTATTCGCAAGAGTAAACTTAACGCCTGCAAGCTTTGTTCCGTCTACACCGTCATACTTATATGCAGCTGCTCTGTAAAGCTTGAACTTTACTGTATCTTCCTGATGATAGTTGCCATACTGGATAGAAACATCGTTCTTCTTTCCGTTATCTACTATAGCATCTTTATTTACAACTGCTGTAAATGTGATGGTTGATGTTGTTGCTGCACCAGAGTTCTTAGGAAGCTCTACTTTAAATGTTCTTCCATTAACTACAGCTGCTGTACCTTCGCCATAACCTGTTACAACGATCTCTCCGTCAGGATCAAAATCAAGTCCAGCTGACATTGTATCAGTTACAACGATCTTGTCACTTGTACCTGCAGGTACTGTAACAGTGATCTGGTAATAAACCTTTTCGCCAACACCTACGTTTACATCTGCATCAGCGTATTCTCCATTTACGCTATCTTTCTGTTTCTTGTCTGCCTTAGGATAAGTATTCTTCTCTGTAAGCTCTGCATGTCCAAGAGTCTGTATAACAGCATTTGTTCCGATTGTAGATGTGATGTAGTAGTAACCATCTGTAAGTCCTTCAATTTTTGTAGTCTCACCCGTACTTGTAATTGAGCCGGTTTTAAACAAATCAAGTTTGAAAGATGCTTCAGCAAATTTAGCTGCAATAGCCTTAGCTGTTTCTTCTTTAGTTGCATCCTTTCCATCAGCAAGCTCGATTACATAATGATCTGAGCTAACTTCTGTAGCCTTGAAATATCCTGTTCCTGTAAGGGCGTCGGCCTTTGCCTTAGTATCTACATAATAAGCTGCAGTTGTTGCCTTTCCATCTTTATCAGTAACAACAGTTGCATCCATCATTTTGTACCAGGTATAGGTCTGCTGTTCCTGATTGGTTGCCTCGGTATAAGAATCATCTCTTGTGATAGTGATGTCTGCAGCGCATACGTTCAGGGATGATCCCATAATGAGGGTGGCTGCAAGAATGCCGGTTAATAGTTTCTTAATTCCTTTCATTTTTCCTCTCCTTTGAATCTTGTTTTTAGTCTTTTTTGTTGTATCCGGGGATGAACTTGTCCCCTGTTTTAAGCCTTGCGGCTGTAAACCTGTTTAAAGCTGCTCTCTTTTTTTAAAGAGCATGTATCCTGAAAATGCGATAGCCATCAGGAGTATACCAAATGCTATGTACTGGGATGTTCCTTCTCCTCCGGAATTCGGAAGAACTGCTGTACCAAGTATGTTGGTAACAGTAAGAACATTTATCGGGTGGTTATTACCCTTAGCTACTGCTGCCGTCCAGTCCATCTGACCGGTTATGTTATCACCGTCAAAGCCTCTTCTGTAGTTATAATCAGCAGTACTTCTGGTGACATTATTTAGTGACTGACCACCATAAAGTATATATGGCGATGCATCACGGTCCACACCTTCAGAACTGCACTCACGCATCTGATATACATACTGGTAAACATGGCTGTCATTTGGAGCATTGTCCTGTTTTCTTTCAACCGCGAACTCGCAGTACCAGTGATTTGCGTAACACAGCTGGACCATCGCTTTGCCCGGATTAGTAGGATCTTGCAGGATATACTGCTTGTACTGTTCAGGGGTAGCGTTTTTCAGTTCGTTATAGTCCATCTGTTTTCTATTGGTATCATTCCTGTAGTATCTGAATATCTTCACATATACAGGGCTGTAACCTGCAGTGTCTTCATAAGAAACATCAGCTCCGTTAAACTGCCAATACTTATATACCTGAAGGTAAGGAGTATTGTGCAAGGTATAATCAATGTTTCCAACCTGGTCAGTTTCTACGATTACCTTAGAAAGCTTGAAGCCATTGACCACCTCACCATTTAAGGTAGTAGTACTCTGAGCTTCACCAAGCATCTGATCGCCGTACCATTCCTGGATCTTGTACTGATATTTACTGCTCAGATTATTGATGGCTATGGTGTTGGACTTAAATGTCCAATTATCCGGATAATCTCCCTTTTCTACTAAAGTGAAGTTATCACCAGCATCATCCTGATAATATCTTGGAGCCTTTATGGTGTACTCCTCAGCTGTTTCCCAATTGCTGCCATCCTCTGATCTTAAAAGCTTAAAGGTCACATCAAAGATGTTGTCAGATGTCAGCTTATTGTTCTTGGCCATTCCTACCAGTTCATCCCACTCCTTGGTAACGGTAATGGTGATGTTTCCACTGGTGGAATTGTAGAAAGCAACCTTATCATCTGTTACTTCATACTCAGATGTCAGGTAAGCATCAGCTTTCGTGCAGTCATCAGCGATAGCCTTTACATCTTTTTCATCATCTACACGATAATAATGAATGTCGATATCATTAGCGCTCTTATAATCAACCTTTACAAGTATAATTCCCTTGTCTCTGACTATGTTGGGATAATCGGCCCTTGAATATGTCTTATTCTTATAATGTTCATCATCATTAAGGCTGTATTCATCTATCCTAAGCACATAGTATTTATCACTAGGCTTCATATTGTACCGAGAAGGGTCAATAGTATAGGATATTACTCCCTTATCATCATTCACCAAATGAGCATCATCGTGTGAGATCCATTTATCCCTTCCCTGAGTATCATTTTTTCCCTTATTGTACTCACGGATCTTTATCCTGAAATCAAAGCTTTCAGAAGTTGGTACATTGTCAAGGTACTTATAAAGCTTAAGTTTAAGGGAAACTCCCTTGTTTGTTACTGTAGCTGTTCCAAGCGACGTGGAACCTGTAGTAGTGTTCTTATACTCCTGAGTTCCAAATACAATTGTCTTAGGAGCATCTGCCGTTGCATCGCTCTTAAATCCATCAGGAACTGTAGTCTCTACAACCGTGTAGGTTATGAGGTCTCTGGAAGCATCATACTTAGGGAGCTTACTCCAGTTGAACTTCCATGTTGCATCAGCCTTAGCAGAATCAGTTCTTTCATTGACTTTCGTTACAGCGCATGGATACTTTGTAGTATCAACTGCTGTAGTAACTCCTGCTACTGTCTGGTAAAGAGTCAGGACAACTTTGGAAGTATCTGTAGGAATATCCGAAAGCTCTTTTCCATTAAGGATCCAATCCTTGGTAACCTCTACATCAACAGTTTCGACTGTAGTATTGTAAAAAGCCTTGTTCTGATACAGCTTTCCTTTGTCTTTGTTCGCAGCCTTGCCAATTCTGTGAGCGTCATTTGCATAGGAGCTTATATTTGAAGGGTGTGACTGAAGATCCGAAGCTTCAGAAGCAGTAAGCCTGTAGTAAAGTGGCTCCGTCTCTCCGCCCTTGTAATATTTGATCTTTATCAGGATTGCTGTTTCATCCTTGTTGTAACCATCTGCTACGCTATTCTCGAAAAGAACAAAGTAGTAAGACTGCTCATTTGGATCTTTACCATCACCAAAGCGCATTCCATAGGCACTTGGATAAATCTCTTTGCTGATGGATGATCCTACGTTTTTAATATCCCACTCAACAGGATTCCAGTACTTATTTCCACTCTCATCCACCTTAAGCATTGCAAGGATAAAGCTGAACTTTCCGTTATCCTGGTCTGTGGCCAGTACATCGTTAATGTACTTATCCACCTGAATGATGTATTTATCTGATCCTTCAGCTACATTCCTTATATCAAGCTCTGCCTGCTTATCCAGATATTTACGGATTGTCAGCTTATGGATCTCTTTTCTCTGAATGACATGATCACCAATTACTGATCCGGGTTCAGCTCCGTTGTTAACATCAACAGTAGCTGAAGGAGCAAGTATAGTTCCGGAAACAGTATCGAGAATCAGCTTACCGGTATAAGGAACATAGTCCCCATTTCCATTTCTCACTACCGGATTGATAATGATCTGATTGGCAATTTCATCCCAACCTTGACCCGTTATCTTGGCTTCTTTAGCTATAACTCTGAACTGTTCAATCTTGTATTCATTACAGTTCGTAAGGTCAAGATTGATCACCAGAAGCTTGTTACCAATATTTATTCCGCCCCATTCGGCAGTCAGGCCGTTGTTGAGCATATTCTCATCAAAAGTATTGAAATAGCTCTTTGCAACATCTTTTCTGAAACCGTCAGATGTTCCAATGGCATTGATGACCATGACATCTTCATAATTCTTCAGTTTTGCAATTTTTACTGATGCTGCTTTTGCAGTATCCAGAAGGTCTGAAACAGATATAGGGAAAGTACCGCTAACCTGTGTTCCTTCTATGTTGTTAGGAAAACTGTGTACTGTGTATGAATTATCAGCGTTCTTTACATAAACAGTATTTCCTTTTACAGAATGAAGCTTATTGCCAAGTGCCGATCCTGTGAGTCCTGTTTCATTGCTCTCAATATACGAACTGCTGAAGGATCCGACTATATCGTTATCACTTTCTGTAGCCAGGTCATTATTGTCATAGGATACAGTGTAATTTACGCCGTCCAGATTAAAGGTCTGATTGTCTGCTACTATCTGAGGCTTTTTCTTCTGGTTACTTGGTCCGTCCATCTCATAGACATACAGCCTTGCATACTGTCCCAGCTTCTTATTATCAAATACTTTTGAAAGATTAACGGTCCCGGTACCATCTTTTACAGTTATCTCAAAGTACCCGATATTATTAGGATTCTTTTTCGTATCTGAGTACTTCTCAGAGAAAAGACCAAAGTAATAGGTTCCGTCTTTAGTTGAAGTCTTTGTAACATAGTACCCATTAAAACTTACGTGTGTATAAACCTCTGCTGAGTTTCCAAAATAAGCAGGAGCAGACTTCAAAGTTCCAACTGCTATATTGGCCTCAACGTCTGAGTTATCCAGAGACTCGAAAGTTCCTGCAACTGCACCGAACATGGTGTTATCACCAAGTGACTGTGCGATCTGCTTAGCAGTCATCTCATCAGTTCCATTCCAGGAAATTGCCTTACCATTTAAATAAACAAAGGCATATGCTGAAAAAGACTCTGTCTCAAAGGATACGCTGTCATTGTTTCCCGAAAGCTCAACGTTTGTGCCCTTTACTATCTCAACGTTGATATCTGAGGCAGCTATGTCAGTCGCCTCGCTGGTAGCATCCAAAGTTTCCATGATTTCTTCATTTACAGGAAGATGGATAACTCCCACCTCTGAAGCTGTTGTTGCTCCAAAGGAATCTGAAAGCTTGTTATCAGCCAGCTCTACATCAACAGAAACTGATCCTTCACTTGGCTGATACTCTATGCCATCAAGGATGAAGGCAATATCAAGAATAAGTGTATTGGACTCATCAAAGGTCTGATCTTCGTCCGCCTCATTCTCATCTGCAATACTCTTGGAATTCTCATTCAAAGCATCAAGGTAAGCATCATAGCTGTAGCCTTCAGCATCCTTATCAATAGTTGTAACCTTAAGCTCTACTCCGCCAGGAAGTGCGGAAGGATTTGAAAGCTTAACCTTTACGTTGTACTCATCGCTTGCAAACTCAAACTCTTCCTTCTCGTTCTGCTTCATGTAAACCAGGCGCAGATCCGCATCCTCATCAACTACAAGGATGTCGCCACTAGCAAGAGTAGCTTCGTAATATGTATATTCGGACTTGGTGTCCTCTTTTGTATCTTCTTTAGATTCTTCCCTGGTCTCTTCTATTACTTCTTCAATGACCTTTATATCTTTGTCATCTTCATCGATCTTAACTTCTTCCTTGGTCTCAGGATCGATGTAAACGACCTTCTCAATAACCTGAGTTTCATCTGAAAGCTCTTTTGCTTCATCTTGAGCTGCTGCATTAAGTGCCTCAAAATCCGGCATCTCGGAGGAACTTTTCTTAACAAGGGAGGTTACTTCCTCATCACCGATAAAGCCCTTTGTGAAAAGATATCCCTCAAAGCTTCTAACTTCTTCCTTAAGATCAAAGGATTCGGAGATGGAAAGCTCTTTTGCCTCAGCGATCTCCTCGCCGTCCTTATCCTCGTAACGAACAGTTATAACAACGTCTGACTTCTGTTCAACACTCTTAGACTTGTCAGCCTTAGTTGAAACAGTTCTGATGACCTTCTTAACAACTTTGGTCTCAGAAGACTCCTCTTCCTCAGCGGATTTCTCCTTGTCGTCAGAAGTCTCTTTTCCATCGGACTCCTCTTTGTCTGCCTCGGAACTCTCCTTATCCTCAGACTGATCTTTCTCGTCCTGGCTGCTCTCTGAATCAGCGGTTTCCTCAGCATCGGAATTTGAAGACTCCAGAGCGGCATCGTCACTTTCGGAAGTTGCTTCTTCCTTTGCTGCCTCTGCCTCCTCCATCTGCTGAATGAGGCCCTGCTCGAACTCAGTGTCAGCCGTGTCAAGGACCAGTCCCACGGTCTTGGCGCCGTCCTCAGTCATGGCTGTTGCCGGCTTGTTCAGCATGTATAAAGTGCCTGAGCCGGTCAAAAGAGAAACACAAAGAGCAAAAGCAATCCACTTCTTGTGTCTGATGTGCCTTTTTATGTAGTTTTCTGCGCGTTTCTCATCAATCTTGCGCATATCTGCCTACCTCTTGGTTAGTTTATAATCCGCCAAATGCTCCAAATGGATAAATCCTGAATACTATCTTTCCGATGAGCTGCTCCTTTGTCACGCAGCCAACGGCGTTTGATCTTGAATCAATTGATGCCTGTCTGTGGTCTCCCAGTACGAAGTACCTATTCTCAGGGACCTGATAGGGAAAAGAAATATCGGAGGGTTCCAAACTCTTATCTGAAACATAATCCTCTTGTATCATGTTGCCATTTACTGATACATTTCCTTCGCTGTCGATGTCCACCCAGTCCCCGGGAGAGCCGAGAACTCTTTTAACTAAAACCTTGTTGTTGTAATAAAAAGCGATCAGATCTCCCGGCTCAAATGCGCTGGAGTTCTGTGCTATTACTATCTCTCCTGTCTGAAGTGTGGGAGTCATGGACTCTCCGGTAACTCTAAGTACTGTTATAAAGAAACTGGAGACCAGCACTGCTAATGCTGCCACAACCACTACCACGATCAGTGTATTTCTAAGAACTTTTCTGTATTCTTTTTTACTGTTCTCTCTCTTTAGCTCAGCCTTAAGCTGCTCAACAGAGGGCTTTTCAAACTGCTTCTCGCTCATCTGCTACAGACTCTTCCTTTTTCTTGCTGCTTACGGACTTCCTGGTTGTTGCTTTTGTAGTAGTCTTGGTCTTTGAAGCCGTTCTTGTGGTCCTCTTAGGCTTTGCCTCAGTTTCCTCAGGCTGCTGTGGAATAAGCTGCTTTCTTGCATTTGCCAGATCCTTTTGGAAATCTTCGTATTCAGCTCTTGCCTTATCCTGAAGGCTCTTTACATACATATCTGCTGCCTTCTGAGCTGACTCCATGATGCCTGAAAGCTTAAGTGTTGCCTCTGCAAGGCTTCCGGAATCTTCTATCTTTGCAAGGGAATCGCCTACCTGATTGGAAAGCTCTTCCTTTTCCCTTGTAAGTCTTGCCTTAAGACCTGCCATGTCCTTGTCGAACTTGGCCTGCATCTCAGCCTTCTGTTCACCGAACTTTGCTCTCATTGCAGCCTTCTCTTCATCAAAGCTCTGAAGCATTGCTGCTCTTTCCTCTGCGAACTGTTTCTGAAGTTCTATCTTCTCTCTTTCCAGTTCCTGCTTGTATTCCTGTTCGTGTTTCTTAGCAGCCTCCGCTTCCTCTGAGAAGGTTATCATCATCTCTAAAAGCTCAGCTCTGCTCAATTTCTTAAGATTTACCTGTGCCATTTTACTTCCTTAAAACCTTATAAAGCGCAAAAATAATGGTATTTCACGTCACCTTTTTGTGCGCAAAATACCACAACTATCTACCGTACCATCTTATTCGATAAGGTCGACGCAATCACAAAAAAGCCAATTGAAACTAAATGTCCTTTATGAATTATTACAAACACATAAAAATAGACCGTGGTGTTTACAGCCTCGGTCCTTCTTTTGGCGCCTATCCAGCACCAGCAACTGGCTGTCTGTCACATACACATAACCGTGATTGAGACCCTTTAGTTTTGCGTCACCATCTTTCGATGGCTTTGCCCTTATATTCTGCTGAGATAACGCAAAAGAAAAATAAACCTAGTAACAACTAAATTTAATCGCGTTCCCCGTATCGCAATAACAAATATAATATAGTTTGTTTAGAAATGCAATAAATATTTTATATTTTTTTCACAGTTTCTTCACATAATGCCGGAATCCGTAGAAATGAATAATGATACTTTTTTTCAATTGTGCACAATGCACAGTTTAAGTTTCCGAAAAAATGGTAAAAAAACAGACTCCCGAAATCAAGAATCGGGAGTCCGAAAAAAATATCGGTATTTTCTTTATCTCTTCAGACCTCTCAGAATCTGAAGCATCTCGTCAGAAGTGGTTATAACCTTACTGTTGGCCTGGAAGCCACGCTGTGTGGTGATCATGTCAGTAAACTCTTTTGCCAGATCCACATTACTGCCCTCAAGGACGCCAGATGAAAGGTAGCCACCGTTTTCGTTAACATATCCCCACATAGGCTGTCCGGAGTTAAGGGAAGCTTTATACATATTGTTTCCAACCTTCTCAAGTCCCATGGCGTTATTGAATCGAGCAAAAATAAGCTGTGCAAGAACTTGGGATTCACCATTGCTGTAACGGCCATATATCGTGCCATCATCGGATATTGAAATGCCTGTCATATCTCCGGTTGGATATCCCTTATTAAGTCCCTCTGTATTTCCCTTATATCCATAGATAGTACTGAAGTGACCTCCACCAACTGTTGCATAGTTGTGAGTATTTGAAAAATCTACATACAGGTCACCAAGAACATCGGCATCTCCGGTAAAGTGATAGGTATATCCCTTCTTTCCGGGGACATTGATATATACTTCAGAAAAATCGATTGTGGTGGTTCCCAGATCAAACTTTTTATCTACTGTACCATCTTCGTTATAGGAAACCGCATCTTCAAAATCAAAAATAACCTCTGATATAGCCTCTCCGTTGATTGTTAGTAATGTTCCTGTGTCATCATCAAAATTGAATGAAGCCTTTTTATCCTCAAAATCAATTCTGTTGCCATATTTATCAGTTATGTAATCAATGGAGAAATCATAGTCACATTCAGGATCGCTGCTGGTTGGAACAGAGAAATGAAGAGTGTAAGTCTCTCCGTCTTTTCCGGTAACTGTTCTAGTAAAGTCGCCCACAACAAACGGTCCAGCCATTACGAAATTATTTTCAACAACCACACCTTGATCATCAGTAACAGGTATAGCATTTGTAAAAATAGTTATTCGCTTCGATGATATTCCTTCCAGAGTTCCATCATGCCTATTATATGTAAGTATCAAGGAGTCATTACCAATGTTGTCTAATTTGTTACCATTTTCATCCAGTACTTTTGAAAGATCCAACTGGTATGTGCTGTCATCATTATCTGCTGCGTCAGTAAGATTGTAGACTATTGTATACTCTTTTCCATCATTCCCATAAACATTGAGCCTTAAGTCTTTTCCCTCTACAAGGTCTTCATCATCCTTATCTATGTTACCTTTAAAATAAGCCTCACCAGTGGCTGTTCCAGGCATAACTTTTGTTTTGTCTGAAATAATAGCGCCTCCGCCTGCAATACCTACTCCCGCCACAAAGCCAAGATAATAACCGTCATTCTGAGTAACAAGATTTCCACTGCCGTCTATTGTCAAAGCGCCGTCTCTTGTAAACATCCAATTATCTGTGCCCGGAGCCTCGGAAACAGCAAAAAATGCATCACCAGTGATCATTAAGTCAAACACATTGTTCGTTGTAATCGCAGATCCCTGAGAAGTAATATTTGTATAAATGGATCCCATTCTTGTTCCAAGTCCAACCTGAGATTTATTGGTTGTACCTGTTGTCTGAGTAGCCCCAGCCCCTTCACGGACCGTCTGATACATGACATCCTTAAAGCCTGTTGCCTGGGATTTATATGACGTTGTATTAACATTGGCAATGTTGTTACCAATGACATCCATTTCCATCTGATGGGTCTTTAAACCGGAAACTCCGGACCAGAGTGATCTCATCATAGTACACGTACCTCCAATACTTCCAAAGGCTCTTTTCCCAATAAGTACATCCGTGTACGATATGGCAAGATCCATTTGCCGGAAAAGAAAT
>CAMVRW010000021.1 GCA_947169985.1 uncultured Butyrivibrio sp.
GATCCATCAGCCAATGATGTTCAGATGTATAAGTGGATCGTGCATCAGGGCTTCCAGCCGGTTATCATTGCCACCAAGGCAGATAAGATAAAGCCTTCACAGATGGAGAAACATCTTGGAATGCTCAGGTCAGGTCTGGGGCTTCCTGAGGAGATTAAGATCTATCCTTATTCAGCTCTTAAAAAGACAGGAAGGGACGAAATCTACGAATTAATGGATAGTATTCTTGCGGAAGGTCAGGAAGCTGAGGAGTAAATAAAATATTTCCAACGATTTAAGAGAATATTTATATGAAATATCGTAAACTTGATTTATAATTAAAGGTGACACAAATCATCTTTATATGTGAGTGAGGTGTATGATATGAAGAGTATTTTCAGAAATGTATTTTGTGTATTTGCAGCAGTTATGTTTCTTGCCCTGAATTTTAGCACCCCGGTTCATGCTCAGAGCGAATTCCCTTATGGATTTGACCTTGGTGATACAGTTATCAGCATGGATGCCGGAACCACGAGAGATGTGTGGATGTGGTCAAGATATGATTACACCTACCACATTGGAGATCATACCAGTAAGCAGACATATCTTGAGTGCACTTTCAAGGGCGGCACAGAGTATGTCAAGATCCACATTGGTCCTGATGAGCAGGTAAAGAACGTATTCTTCTACTTCTATGTAGATCAGGATCCATACAAAAGTGGTGACAACTGGGCATCCATTGAGGTCTATGTTCAGAACATCAAGTCGGCTCTGGTTGATACTTCAGCTGAAGTACTTAAGTCCTATGCCGGAAACAGTGCAGACTTCAATGCATATTACTACTATGTAAACTATCCTGATCTTCAGGCTGCATATGGTAAGGATGGAGACAAGCTCCTTGAACACTACAATGCATTTGGAAGAAAAGAAGGCAGAGTAGCTACTAGAATAAATTAACCGGAAACTGTTTGCAGATAAGAAGATAAAGAAGATAAATAAATGGTCCTGACGGATGTAATGTTCCGTCAGGACCTGTTTTTGCTTATTTTCTTGAGTCGTGAACTTCAATTATCTCAGCGTCTGTATCAATGGCTTCTGCTTCTCTTACGGCCCTATGAACAGTTTTTTCTAATTTGGCTAATCTGGAAGCTGTCCATATATTGGAAACGCCATCGTAGATAAGAAAGCCTCCGATAATATTTACCACAAGCTCTTTTGCCAGTTCAGATCTGAATAAAAGGAAACCGCCAAGCCCAAGAGTTATGATGGCCAATATAAGGGAAATCCACCATAAAGAGTATTTATATTTTACAAGTGTAAAGGTCTGGCTCAGGTTGATGATACCGCTTAGAATAATGAATACGCCAAACAGCTTCGGAATGAAGCTTGTGAAGGTGCCGGGATTGACGAAGATCCAGACTCCAATAGCGGCTATCAGGATTCCTACTGCTAGTTTTCCCGAATCGATAATGCCTCTTTCTGTCTTTAAAAGGAAAGCTACGATAAAAAGTGCTCCGATAATGGTAAGGAGTACAGCCAGTGCCCTTGCCATAATGGTCAGGGAAACTTCCGGCCAGAAGATAAGAATGCCTCCGACAATGATCATTACCAGTGCTTCAACAATGTAGTCAATTTTCATTTTCTTGATTTTTTCCATAGACGATTCTTCCTTTATGAGTATATTGGTAATACGTTTCTATTATAGCACTAACAGTGATACTGCAAGCGTTATAATAGGAGTTGACAAGTAAAAAAGTGGTGTTATACTTGTAATAGAACAAAGAACACAAAGCGGGCTTATTATATGCCTGCGGGAAGGAGTGTTTTATGAATATACAGAAATTTACTCAGAAATCCATAGAAGCAGTTCAGGACTGCGAGAAGATTGCTGTTGAATATGGTAATCAGGAGATAGAACAGGAACACCTTTTGTATGCTCTTATGACTATTGATGACAGCCTCATAGCCAAGCTGGTGGAGAGGATGGGAGTTGATGTCAGATCCTTCATCACAAGGATAGAGCAGGGGATTAGCAAGCGTACCAAGGTACAGGGGGGACAGCCCTATATTGGTGCTGATCTTAATAAGGCTCTTTTGTCAGCTGAGGATGAGGCCAAGGCACTGGGAGACTCCTATGTATCCGTTGAGCATCTCTTTATGGCTATCATCAAGAAGCCCAACAGGGAGGTAAAAGAGATCCTGGCTCAGTTTGGCATCGACAGGAACAGATTCCTCCAGGTTCTGTCTGAAGTAAGGGGCAACAGGAATGTGACCACAGATAACCCGGAGGCTACCTACGATACTCTTAACAAGTACGGCACAGAGCTGGTGGAGAAGGCAAGGAAGCAGAAGCTGGATCCTGTTATCGGAAGAGATACTGAGATCAGAAATGTGATCCGTATTCTTTCCAGAAAGAGCAAGAACAACCCTGTCCTTATTGGCGAGCCTGGCGTTGGCAAGACTGCAGTTGTTGAGGCGCTGGCCCAGAGAATAGCAGGTGGCGACGTGCCAAGTGCTCTTAAGGATAAAAAGATCTTTTCCCTGGATATGGGTGCACTGGTGGCAGGAGCAAAGTACAGAGGTGAGTTTGAGGAAAGGCTCAAAGCTGTTCTTGAGGATGTTAAGCAGTCAGATGGAGAGATCATTCTTTTCATTGATGAGCTTCACCTTATCGTAGGAGCAGGCAAGACTGATGGCGCCATGGATGCAGGAAATATGCTTAAGCCCATGCTGGCAAGGGGCGAGCTCCACTGTATAGGTGCCACTACTCTTAATGAATACAGACAGTACATTGAAAAGGACGCTGCCTTAGAGAGACGTTTCCAGCCTGTAATGGTTGAGGAGCCTACAGTTGAGGATACCATCAGTATCCTTCGTGGACTTAAGGAGAGGTATGAGGTCTTCCATGGGGTTAAGATCATGGACTCTGCCCTTGTGAGTGCTGCGGTTCTTTCTAACAGATATATTTCTGACAGGTTCCTTCCTGATAAGGCCATTGACCTGGTGGATGAAGCCTGTGCCATGATAAAGACTGAGATGGATTCCATGCCTGCAGAGCTTGATGAGATGAACCGTAAGATCATGCAGATGCAGATTGAGGAGGCAGCTCTTAAGAAGGAGGATGATTCCTTAAGCGTTGAAAGGCTTGCTAATCTTCAAAAGGAACTGGCTGATCTGAAGGAAGAGTTTGATGCCAGGAAGGCCCAGTGGACCAATGAAAAAGAGGCTGTGGACAAGCTGGCGGCTATGCGTGAGCAGATAGATACCATTAATTCAGAGATCGCCATCGCCCAGAGAAATGGCGATTATGAGAAGGCCGGAGAGCTTCAGTATGGAAAGCTTCCTGCTCTCAAGAAGCAGCTGGAGGAAGCTGAGGATCTGGTCAGGGCAAAAGAAAATGAAACAGTTCTTGTACATGAGAGAGTTTCTGATGAAGAGATTGCAGGTATCATCAGCAGATGGACCGGAATCCCTGTAAGCAAGCTCACTGAGAGCGAGAGGAACAAGACTCTTCATCTGGCAGATGAACTTCACCTTCGTGTGATCGGACAGGACGATGCTGTAACAAAGGTTTCTGAGGCTATCATGAGATCTAAAGCAGGCATCAAGGACCCAAGTAAGCCAATAGGCTCCTTCCTGTTCCTTGGACCTACAGGTGTTGGTAAGACAGAGCTTGCTAAGAGCCTTGCTCAGGCACTTTTCGATGATGAGAACAACATGGTGCGAATTGATATGAGTGAGTATATGGAGAAGTTCTCCGTGTCCAGACTCATAGGAGCGCCTCCCGGATATGTAGGCTATGAGGAGGGTGGACAGCTGACAGAGGCTGTAAGACGTAAACCCTATGCAGTAGTTCTTTTCGATGAGATTGAGAAGGCACATCCTGATGTATTCAACGTACTGCTGCAGATCCTGGATGACGGCCGTGTGACTGACTCCCAGGGAAGGACTGTGGACTTCAAGAACACCATCCTTATCATGACCTCCAACATCGGTGCCCAGTATCTTCTTGATGGCATCCGTGATGACGGTTCCATCAGTGAAGAGGCAGAAAAAGACACTATGGAGGATTTAAGGAATCATTTCAGACCTGAGTTCCTTAACCGTCTTGATGAGATTATCATGTTCAAGCCTCTCACCAAGGACAACATTGGAAATATCATTGGTCTTATTGTGGATGATCTTAACAAGCGCCTTTCCGACAGAGAGATCAGTGTTCGTCTCACACCTGCAGCCCAGCAGTATGTTATCGACAACGCTTATGATCCTATCTACGGTGCAAGACCTCTTAAGAGGTTTGTACAAAAGCATGTGGAGACCATGTCAGCAAAGCTCATTCTTGAAGACAGGGTAAGACCTCATGACGCCATTGAATTTGATGTGGAAAATGGGGAATTGGTGGCAAAACCTGTCAAAGGGTGATACACTGACCATGAACCCAAAGCTGATCAGATGAAAGGATTGCAGTATTGGCAGACAACAGTTGTAAGAGATGCCTTCTCTACGAGATGGCAGGAAATGAAGATGTAAAATCCCAGCTTGAAAAGACTAAAAGCCTTATGTCTCCAGGGGAGAAGGTTTCTGATGAGAAATATGAAAAGAGGCTGTCACAGTGTAAAAACTGTGATAGCCTCTTAAATGCAACCTGTCTTAAGTGCGGGTGCTATGTGGAGATCCGTGCTCTTGCAGACGGGGCAAGATGCCCATCGAAGAAGTGGTGATCAGCTCTTAAACAGGATCTCCATGTAGAGTGCATGGAAATATGGTGTAAAATGGAAGAGGAGAATAAAAACAACAGGTTAAAACGGGTGGACAAATGACCAAGAAAAAACTGGCCCTGGAAGTAATAGAGAGGCTAAAAAAAGAATATCCTGATTCCAATTGTACACTGGCTTACGACAAGGCCTGGCAGCTACTTGTAAGTGTGAGGCTGGCTGCTCAGTGCACGGATAAGAGAGTGGATATGATCACGCCTCTTTTATATGAAAAGTTTCCTACGGTGGCTGCCTTGGCAGAAGCAGACGTGGCTGACATTGAGGAGATTGTCAGGCCATGCGGACTTGGCAATTCAAAAGCCAGGGATATTTCAGCCTGTATGAGGATGCTCCACTATGAATATAAGGATCAGGTTCCGGACACCATGGAGGAACTCCTTAAACTTCCGGGAGTAGGCAGGAAGAGCGCTAATCTTGTACTTGGTGATGTTTACGGAAAGCCTGCGATTGTCACTGATACTCACTGCATAAGGCTTTGTAATCTTATAGGCCTTGTAGATGATATTAAGGAACCTGGGAAGGTGGAAAAAGAGCTTTGGAAGATAATTCCACCGGAAGAGGGAAATGGGCTTTGTCACCGCTTTGTGGATCATGGAAGGGCAGTATGTGTTGCCCGTCGTCCCCAGTGCCAGATCTGCTGTCTCAGTGACATTTGCCGATATGGTAAAAAAACCATTAACTAACTGTTTATAAAAAAGTAATTTGACGATATATATGATGACTAGATAAAATGTCAGAAAGTAAAGCAAGTCATTTGTAAACTGCGAAAGGATGCACAGTGTATGGATGCAAACGGATTAAGCCCTGAACAGCAGGCACTTTTGGCAAGTATAATGGGAAAATCTTCTCAGGCCGGTGGCGGCGGTGGCTTCAGCCCGGCTTCTGTACCTATGCCAGGAGGAGCAGCCCCTGCTGCTGCAGCACCTTCCCCTGCAGATTCCGGTAAGATGCTTTCCCAGGCAGAGATTGATGCCCTTATAGCTTCCATGGGCAACTAAAGTGCCCCTCTGAAAACTAAATACGATAAATTTTATCCCAAGGCTATACTATGGTCTTGGGATTTTTTGTTTAAATTTATCGCATAAATGTTTATTAAATTATTGTAAAAACGAACAAAAACTTTAATTATTGTATATAATTTAAGAGTAGGAAAAGGTCCTTTTTCCGATAATTTTTAAATTGTGAGGTGAAAAGATCTTGGAATATAAGGAGGTGACCCATGTATATTTCAATGCAGTGTTCGGACAATTCAGGCGTGCTCAATACTGAAATCTGTACCTTCTACGGCATCAGATATGTGCCTAGGTTCAGGGCAGCAGTGATCTCTACGGAGCATCTCAACCATGAGTATGTTATTCCCATGACTCCTCAGGACTATGAGGCGGCAGTAAAGCAGATCAAGGATGCCATGAAGACTCGTGCTACTATGATCAGCCTTGAGCAGGGAATGGTAAGCCGTGGAAGAAAAGGTGAGATCAGAAATATGGAGCCTCAGAAACTCGTTATCATAGCCTTATAAGGCTTAAAAACCTTGCATAGGAATGCCTTGCTTAGGTAAAATAGTTATACGAATTAAAAAACCTATCTTTGACACCTAAAAAGCCGCAATCCCAGTATATATCTAGGATTACGGCTTTATTTTTATCTCGCGAAAAGCGTAATGCTGCGTAAACTAGTTTGAAATCGTGGAAAAATAACTTATGAAAGGAATCGGATTGTTTATGTCTGAACCCGTACAGGTTAAAAGAGTGGCTTTGCCTGAAGATACTCTTGCAAGGCTCATTACCCCGGAAAGGGCAAGAGCTCTTTTGAAAAAGGGAGTATATACCTATGGAATTCTTAAGGAAGGTCAGAGGAGTCTGATGGGAGTATGCATATTTTCCCTCTCCGATGATGTCCCTCTGGCTGTCAGCCTCGAAGAACTCTATGTGCTTAAAGAATATAGGGGGAACGGATACGGGAGGATTCTGCTTGAAAAATTGATGGAAGAGCTACAAAAAGACAAAATCCGGTATGTTCTTTATAAGAAGGTATCAGAGAAGATCGATGAGGTTTTTGAATGTTACGACTATGCCATAAAAAACGGATTTGTCCCATCTGTAATAGATGAAAAGATCCTTTACTACGATATTGTAAGTTTATTGGGCAGAAACTTTGAGAACAAAGAGAGCGAAATAAAAAAGGAGCTGGACAAAGTCGTCAGATTTAAAGATCTGTCAGGTGAAGAAATAATAAGGTTTAACGAAAAAAAGGACCATGGTTTTTATAAGATAAGGCTTAAATCATTTGATGAAAAACTGACTCATTTCTTTATGGATAAAGGAGAAATCCTGGGAGTGGCAAAGGCTGTAAGAGATGGAGCCAAGGTGATTTTAAACAACATCTATTTAAAGCCGGAAATTAACCTGACTCAAAATTATGAGGCGCTTTTGATAGAGTTTGTGCGGGCAGCAGCCCATGATGAAAGCATTGAGCTTGTTGTTATACAGACAGTGGGAAATGAGAGAAAAGAAATCGTCAAAAAGCTTCTGGGCAGGTCAAATGCAGAATATCCTGCAACAGAGCTTGTGAGATATCTTTGAAGGCAAGGAGGAAATCAGATGAAAGGCGATCTGGAAAGAAGTGATATAGAGCTATTTAAAAACAGCGAAAATATACAGATAAATGAGGAAACTAAGAAGTATTTTGAAAATAAGAATCTTCTGGATATATCAATGATCCGTGAGGAGTCTGTAGACAGTATTCTTAAAAAGAACAAGGAAACAGAAAAGCTGGATCTAAAGGATGATGAGATTTCCGAAAAAAGTGAGAATCAGGAGATACTGATCAATGATCACAGTATGATGGATGCTTATGTCGAAGATATAAAAGGAGCAGATAAAGAGCTTGATAGACAAAGAGCTGAAAAAGAAAAGGGAATTCTTTATAAAGAGTTCTTTGATAGCTATATTAATGATCTTAAGAATAAAATTGCTCTATACCAAAGACATACTAAAGATACGAAAAAAGACTCTGTTCAGTATCAGCGACTTATTGATTCTCTCGCTAATGTCAGAACTATTTTAAATTCAAGGGATCAGGATATAAATAAACTTATTGATTCGGTCCTCTATCTCTCAGAAGCGGCAAACGCTTACTATGACACGCATAGAGGAAGCAGACGGACAGATGAGGGAAAGGCCAGGAAAAAAATGGCCAAAGATATAAGGGACTTTATGAGGGATTTTTTCTTCGGAATGTCATTTAGCTATGGGGATAGTGGCGCTACGGACCCTGACATCGCAGTTCCTGCTGATGCCGAAAAAAAGCGTGTAAACAAGAGTATTAAGGATTTTGATAAGGCATATAAAAACTGGTGCACCAACTTTGCCAAAGATGAGATCATAGATGAAAGGATTCATGTCAGAGAAAAGTTTTCTCTGTTTAAAGCTTATGAAGAAGATATACAAAAATATAAGGCAATTCACAGTGAAACAGAAGAAGAAGATATGCCCTATGTAATACGGCAGTATGACATGTTAAGTGAACAGTGTCATTTCCTTGATCTGCTGGAGGAGCAAGAAGGCAAGAGAGTATTAAAAGATAAAAATAACAAAGAGATGCTTTCCCTGGATGAGGAAATAGAAAAATACGCTGAAGATCAAGGGGATGAGGAAAAAGAAGAGAAAATATCTTTTACAGGAAAAAATGAAGGACTGAGTGATAAAACGGTAAAAGCCCTGGAAGAGGTAGATAAGTGGTTTGTAAGAAACTCTTATAATGGCGGTTTTATGGGAAATATAGCGGATCGGTTTAAGAATAACAATTCCGAGATCGTAAAGTTACTGCTGGCTAAGACCAAGAGAGAGAGGCTCTACATCTACTATCTTCTGGAGACAGACCACAGGAAAGACCCATCCCTCGTTGATGTTCATGACGCAATGGATAATTATGTTCCAAAGCTTGATCTTATCAAGAGCACAATACTGGCCACACCGCTTAAGTTCTACAGCCGCTTTGCAGGTGACTATGTCTATATGCACAAGTTATCTGATGCCTTGAGAGCCAACAAGAATAATAAGCAGATGCTTATAAGATTTTCTGAACTCAATGCGGAAACAAAAAAGGACAAGAAAAAGAAAGAGGCTCTCTTAGAAGCCAAAAAAAATGGCCAAGCACTAACTCCCCGGGAAAGACTTGACGTTGCAGCCATTGAACGAGATCTGTCGCTTAAGGACGCCTATAGAGTCATGAAAAAACTCAGAAATAAGCAGACAGAACTTGAAGTGACAGACAACACTGATAAAAAGCATGAGATACAGGAAGAAATCGACAAGCTGACCCGGGATGCAAAAGAGAGCCTGCGGGACCTTATCGAAAAAGACAAGCAGGTAGGAGAAGTCAGGAAGGCCCTCGGCCTGGATAAAGGCAAGGTGGGAGATAAAAATGCGCCTTTAGATGTGAAGGAAGAGAATGACAACAGCCAGGTCCAACAATTCAGCGGTGAACTTGACAGCTTTGCCGGAGCTCAGCAAACTCTTTCAACAATCTCCACTGCTGCATCCACGTTATCAAAAGTCAGCTGGGGGCTGGATGAAGCGGCATCCAAGGAACTTAGCTCTATTTTGGGCACTGACGTAGGTATTTCATTTGCGGTAGCGAGTAATCTGTTATCTTTCTTTGCTTCAGCTTATGCCCTGAGTTTTGCAGCAAACATGCATGCGGGAGATATTATGAAGACTATAATTTCCCTGGGGCAATCTCTGACCAGTGCTGTGTCCAAATTATGGACCACTGCGGAGAAAGCTGAATTTGTTGCAACCCATGGCAGTAATGCAACCTATGTTGCAAGCGAGGCTCTTCAGGCGACAGGTATTGCGGCCGCCGGAGCCACTATTGCTATTGGCGCTTATACAGCTATTTCCGCAGGTCTTGATTCGCATAATGCCGAAAATGCAAAAAAACTTCTAAAATCAAAATATACTAATCGTCTGCACAGCAAACAGGAGATACTCGATGATAAGTCATTATCCAAAGATCAGCGGGACGCAGAACTTAAGAAGTCAAAGGAAGCCAGATATGAAAAGAATATGATAAGGCTCTCAGAGAAACTTAGCGAAAGAAAGGCACTATCAGGTGAGGTTACTATGGTGTCAGGTACTATGGCACTTATAGGAGTTTTGATTCCCGGCGTTGGAACGGTGATGTCTCTTGCAGGACTGGGACTTATCCTGGCTCATAAGATTGCGGATCGAAGCATAATGAGGACTATAAGAGAAGAGACCTTTGATGAATTTTTCAATTTCCAGGAGTTCTATGATAAGGTCAAGTCCAGAATGGACAATGCAGGAAAGACAATTTATGATCCGGACAATTTCAAGGACATGCTCAGAAGAAGGCTGGCAGCAGCTGCGGGGTATGCTGATCTTATCTCGGCTCAGATGGGAATAGCAACAAAATATGCAGAGCTTATATATGAAAAGCTCTTTCCTTCAGATAAACCGGCCGACGGAGACGAACAGATCGAAGGTGATCTTCATGTCGAAATTGACGAAAAGGACAAAAAAGTCGATAAGGCGAAAGAAGACGAAAAGAAGGCATATATCCAGATAGTAAAGAGCTTTGGACTTTCTTACAATGAAAAGAAGAAAAAGCCTGCCAAAAAGCTCCTTGTCAGAAAGATGTGCGGCAGATAAATAATCACCAAAGAGGAGAATAAGCATGAATATAAGTGAAAAGAAACAGGAAAGACACGAACTTCTTGAGAGAATGGAAGACGATCTTCAAAAGGATCTCATTGCAGCTAAGCTGAATACTCCCGAAGAGGAAAACGGGCACGAGATTCTAAGTGTAATGTATGATGCGCTTGGAATGGAGGAAGATCCTGTATTCGGTGAGTTTTACTTTCTGGATATACCGGACGAAGAGGCAGAGGTTCAGCATTTTTGCGCAACCCTGACACTGGCTGATGATGTAGAAAGTGAGCATCTGCCGGAACTTTTTGAGGCTATGAGCTACATAAATGCAGCTTTGCCCTGCGGCTCATACAGGCTGGATATGGACAAAAAGTATCTCTCATTCCACCTGGCAGTGCCCTTAAGTATTGATATGGACAAAGAGGCACTCTATGAGGAGATGCATATTGTATTGGCAAATGCCATCTCTATCTGCGATGTTTACATGGATCTCATTCTTAAGATCATGGCCGGCACAGAGACACTGGATTATGTTAAGGAAGTCCTTAACCCTATGAGGAACGAGTAAAAATATGGAAGTGATAACTATCACCGGTGACAATGCACTGGATTTTTCAGATTATGTCAGCGAGGACATTTTAAGCTTCCTTGATCGGGAATTTTTCAGAGGACTTGGGGTAGTTGACAATTACTTAAGTCCCGTGGGAGCTATCGTCTATGAGCTGATGGAATATGACAGCGAAAAAGATATCAAAAGCCGCATATACTCGTTCAAGGTGGAAGGTGATGAGGTTGCAGACCTGATCATGTCCCAATATCGGGAGGATGTCGGAGAGGAAAACGTGGTGGAGAGCCTCTATGAGTTTGCAGACGAGGAGACGGAGCACTATTTTAAGCACTACGGGTTTGAGTCTGAGAGGATGGAATCCATCGAGCTGCAATTAAGCGCAAAAGACATAAAAAGCATAGTGGAGAAGAACGGAACCAAGAAAATTCCGTCCTATATAAAAAGCCTTTCGGAGATATCTCCCCTGCAGTACAGGGAGTATTTGAAAAAACTCCTTGTTCACGGGCAATTTGGAATATTGGAGGATCTGGCCTACCTTCCGGTGACCTGGTTTGACGGGGACGTATCCTTCTGTTCCATGGCCGACGGCAAGATAGACGGCATTTTTTTGATCCGCAGATTACCATCGGGAACTCTTTTGCCCTGCCTTTTTACATCCTTTGGTATCGATTCAAGAAAGAATCTTGGATTTCTTATGTTTTCTGCAATTCAAAGGGTGGCGGAGAAATGCGAAGATGGCACAAAAGTGATAATACGTCGTCGCAACACCGATGTAAGGAGCCTTACAGACAAGCTTTTTCCCGGTAAAAAAGGACCTTTGGTATTCATAGGTAAGAGAGCAGAAGGGGAGGTGAGCTAATGATGACAGATATTATAAACGTTGCTATTAACCTCATAGCTGCTCTTATAACGCTGTGGGTCTTTGTGTTGTTTCTGAAAAATAACCACAGAGATCATAAAGCAGTCTCGGCCTATTTTTTCCTTGTACTTGCTGCGCTTATCATGGGCATAGTGGGAGTGGCTATAGAGTTTGTTGAAGGACCTGCGAATTCGGGGCCGCATGCACTGGCAGTGTTTCTGGAATTTATATATGAGGCCTGTATTGATCTGTCACTGGCGATCTGGTTTTTGTACTCCTCTTTTAAGACCTATGACAGTATTGATTATATAAAGCGCAAATTGCTGAGATATTCAGCTCCTATTGCTATTATTTTTCTTTTGGATGTGGTGAATCTGTTTACCGGAATGTTCTGGTACTATGACAGCAATGTGGTATACCATTCTACGGATTTTTATGACTATTGGGGTATGGCCCGTTATATTTACCTTATCATGTCGATCTATCAGTTCAGAAATTATAAAAAGGAAAACGGTAAGCAGCAGTTTTTCACAATTTGGATATATGTAATACCTGTAGCTTTTGGAACCATTGCAGAGTCACTGACCGGTCATACCTTTTTTACTCTGGGTATTGCAGTAGGTACTGCTCTTTTATATATGCTGTTTAGGGAAAAGGAAAAATATACAGATGATGAGAGCGGTTTTTACAATCTGCAATATCTTGGCAGATTAGAGGATCAGGTAAATAAAGGAGAGCGTGAGCCCCGTATAGCCATAAGGCTCAGCCTGCTTCAGAATAAAGACGTAGATGAGTTTTATAACCAGCTGAAAACTATACTTCCTGAGGGGTGCGATACCGTAAGGACAGACGATAATACCTTTATCACTCTTGTGTACAGTGATGCCAGGGGACTGGCCAATCTGCTTACGGAAGACATTCACATGATCGCAGAAAGTCAGAAAATTCCTGTAGAGGTAGAAACTTTTACAAAAGACAGAAATGAATCGTCCATCCATTTTTTGGCCGGGTTAAAGCAAAAATGAAAAAGCCGATAGTATATCTGAGAAATGTTCATATGAAGGAGATAACGCATAAATGAGCAGATTTAAGAGGCTGATCGCTGCGGTTTTATCTGCAGTTTTCCTTACAACGTCCGGTATAACCTCAGACTTCACTTCGGTGGTGACTCTGGCTGCTGAGGCCACAGTTTTAAATGACTTCGCAAATGTTTTTCCGGCGGGAATAACTCTTTATTCTGATACCTTTCCGGGACTGCATGTTACATATGATGCCCGGGAGAGCTATCTCATAAAGGAAGGTAAAAATGAGATAACTCTTGGAGTTCTTTTGCAGGATAAAGAACTTGCAGCAAAGTCTCTGCCTGCTCTTAACACCATTTTCGGCAAGGTAGTGCTTCCTTCTAAAGAGGGCACATTAACCTTTAAAAAGACCTTTGTAACTGGTATCAAGACAAAGGAGTATGAGGAACTTGTTCTAAAGACAGGTAATCTTTCACTGTATGAAATGGTAAAGAGCCTTGCTTCCAAGGATGCAAAAGAGGCTGTCAGTTCATATACAAGCTTTCTTTTAAAGATGTCAGAGGTTGTCCAGTACATTCAGAGCGAAGAAAGTGCAGAGAAAAGTTTAGAGGAAGGTGCAGAGGAAAGTGTATCTCCTCAAGAGCCGGATACGCCAAATGAAAATGGGTCAGAGGAAGATGATACCTTACCTTCTTTATGTGACCGCACTATCCTTATTTATCTTGATGGTACAAATCTTGAGACGGATGGCGGCTCCGGCACAAAAAATCTTTTGGATCTTTTGAGAGTCAAGATGCCTGAAGGGATAAAAATCTATGTTGTTACAGGTGGTACCAAGACCTGGCATATGAATGATCCCAAGGCCTACAGGGATTATGCTAAAAACCTGCTTTATCCCGACAAATATGACAGTGATCTGACTCCTGCAGAAAAAGCCAGAATAGATAATCTGGCAGGGGATCTTCGCACCAAATACGGGACAGATATAAATGGACTTCAGCTGTGGGAGGTTGTAAGTGACGACGCAGGCAACAGGATGGTAAATCGTCAGACCTACGCAGGACAGTATATGACGAATCCGAGATTCTTTGCACAGATTGTCGACTACGTAGCTCCACAGGACCCGTCAGGTAAATATGATCTTATAATCTGGGATCACGGCGGAGGTCTTGACGGATATGGCTCGGATGAGCTTCTTGAACAATACATGGAAGACCATAAAGGGCAAAATCTGAGTAACCTTCCGGATACAATGTTTAGCCTTGAGCAAATGAGACAGGCCATTGCAGAGAGTGACTATATTATAAATGGCGGAAAGTTCGATTTTATAGGCTTTGATGCCTGTCTGATGGGCAACTATGAGGTTGTTTCTACTCTTAAGGATCTTTCTTATTATTACATAGGATCAGAGGAGCTTGTACCCGGCGGAGGCTGGGATTATATGGCTCTGTTTACCGAGCTTTCAAAGAATCCCGGTATAAGCACAAAGGCACTGGGCGAGAAGGTTGTAAATTCATTTATTGATCAGTACAAGAGCAATGGTGAATCGACACTCTCTGTTATTGATATGACTGGTGTTGATGAGCTTGATGCTGCAATCTCAAGCTTTGCAGTGCTTCTTTTGAAGGAACTTGAGGATAATCAGATCAATCCTTCGATTTACCTTGAAATTATGAATAACGCAGGAAAGAGGGCTCATTTTGGCAACAGGAACGGATATTATACGTCTAATTATCTTGATCTCAAGAGGTTTATAACACCATTTACAAGCAATGATCAGGGATTTTCGCAAGAACTGAGGAATGCAGGATTAGAGGTACTGGACAAGCTTGATGAATGCGTATTGTCTAACAGGTTTCTGGAGAAAGATGTAGATAACGGTGGCCTTAGTATTTATTTTCCTCTTGCTGCATATTATGAGAGAGATTATACCAAGGACAGTGTCGTACTCAACAATACAGCCAGTGATGCTATTAAGATATACAACGAATCAAATATAAATAAAGAGTATAAGCAGGCTGTGGCCAGATTTGCCCTTTTGAGTGTGGCAGGAAAAATGGTAGGAGAGGATTGGCGTGAGTCGACTATATCTACCGGAGAAGAACTTTTAAACAAAATTAAGAATGATCAGTACTGGAGGGACAACTGGAGATTTCTCTATGAGGCTGCAGAGGTCGATGAAAGTGATGTAAATGACCCGATTCTGAAGGACTTTGAAAGAATTATTGCTGACAGGATAACCAGTAGCGATATCATAGTAACTAAGCCGGATTCGGTTTCTAAAGATGATCCGGCGATGGTGACGGTTGACAAACCGCAATCTCTGGCAGAGGGAGATGTGGTAGAAGTAAAGATTGAGCTCTATCAAAAAGACTCCAATAACGAACTCCAAAATGTCGGATCATTAGGAAATACAAGTCAGTATTCGAAATATAAAAACCAAGAAGGCGACGCAGCTGTTTACAGCGTAGATCCTTATGATATGGTGTGGTACCTTCTAAATGGACAGATGTGCAGTATGTATATCACTACTGCATATGATGATGGCAGCTACAAGGGATATATTCCCGTGTGCTACTGGACAGATGCGCAAAGTGCTTCCAATATGAATATGGCAAGCGGTGAGTCCAGAACTGATTATTTAAAGAGAGCTGCAGGGGAAGGAAAAGTTACGACCATATATCTCAATGTCGTATCTGACAAGAGCGGAGACAATTTTAAAGTGGTGAGCTACAGTTCTTTGAACTCCGGTAACGGTGCTGTAGAAGCTGCGAGTACAAATCTGAACAATCTTGCAAACAGCTATTATGAGCTTCTTGGAGGAATGGACAATTTCTTTACTGTAAAAGAGACTCCTACGGTTTTCTCTCTTGGAACCATCTATCATAAAGAACAGGAAAAGCTAAGCGTCACCAAGGACTACATTACTGGTGGTGATAATACACATATAGGAGTTAGTTATTATTTAAGTGATACCTACGGAAATAATTACTATATTCATGACTATAATTTAGGCGAAGGCAAGGGACTTGATGGTCATGAAAAGGAAATTCCCGCTACTGATGAGGATGGTAATGATGTAGTGCCCATGACCTGGGAAAAGAGCCTTGAGAAAGCCGAAGAAGTAAGGGAGGCAGCACGTAAGGAAGCAGAAGAGGCATCTGAAGGCGGTGGCAGTACAAGCAATTCTTTGGAACCGGCCATTACAGCATCTCTGACAAAAGAGACAGCACCTGCAGATACAGAAAAAGAGGCTGT
>CAMVRW010000022.1 GCA_947169985.1 uncultured Butyrivibrio sp.
GGTCTTATGGGATTTGCATTCGTTTCGGACGTCAGACTCCTTGTGTTTTTCAGGATAATCAATGGCGCCGGCTTTGCTTTACTTGGAACCTCTGTGATCACACTGGCCACAAGATTTGTCCCGGACGACAGAAGAGGTGAAGGAATCGGATACCTTGGACTTGGAATGGCACTTACTTCAGCTGTTGCCCCGGGATTTGGTATCATGATCGCGGACTGGCTTGGCATGAATGTGACCTTTATTGTGGCATCCCTGATGTGCGTTCTGGCTATAGTGATGCTTCTTCTTATGAACAACGCTGAAGAGAAGAAGGAGAAAAAGAACTTTAAGCTTAGTCTTAAGGATATGATAGGTGTTGAAGCTATTCCTTATACGCTGATTGCCGGAGGCTTTTCTTTTGTAAATGGTATAATTGCTTCCTATCTTGTGTTGTATGCGGATGAACTGGGAGTTGCTGGAATAAGCTCATATTTCACTGTCTGTGCTGTGATGCTGATGATAGCAAGACCTATGTCAGGGAAGATCATGGACAGGAAGGGCATTAAATACACCGTTATTCCCGGAATGATCTGTACGATAATCTCAATGTTCATGTTGGGTAGAGTGACAGGACTCATAGCTATTCTTATCTCCGGTGCCATAAGGAGTCTTGGACAGGGGGCTGCACAACCCTCACTTCAGGTGGGCTGCATAAACAAATGCGGTAAGGAAAGAAGCGGAGTAGCAACAAGTACTTACTATCTCGGGGGAGATATCTGTCAGGGAACTGCACCCATGATAGGCGGACTGATAATTGGAAAAGTGGCAGGTCTTCAGGGATACAGATTATCTTTTGATCTTAGCGGAGTACTACTGATTATTGGGCTTGTTTATTTTATTTATTTGGAGTTTGTAAAGGGAAAGAACAGGGAGAAAAGAGATGATAAATAGCACTAAGGATTTTATTGAGAAACCTATAATAAGCATACCGGCAGGTGAGCCTGATGACGATAACAGAGATTACCTTCCCGGGAAGATTAAAAACAGCAAAGTGGTAGTTAATGAAAATGGTAATAACTCCCATGTTTATCCTGATAAACTTAAGGAGTTTCACAAGATCTTTTGTGACGATGTGGAGGATACCTGGTATGAATATGTTCCTGATAGCTATGATCCTTCAAAGAAGACTCCTTTAGTGGTGGCACTTCATGGAGGACTTATGACAGGCTGGGGACAGTGTATATATACCTCCTGGTCCATGGTTGCGGACAGAGAGGGATTTATAGTAGTATTCCCGGATGCCAGCTTCAGGGGACTGTGGCTAGTGGAGCATCCTCAGGAGATAAGGGAAAAGGTATGTAATCCGGAGCTTGCTGAATTTACTTTCAATGATTTTCCTGATGATTACAGACAGAACCATGACATCAATAAGATCTTTTCCATAATAGATGAAGTGAAGGGCAAGTACAACATTGATGATGGAAGGATCTATATGCAGGGAATGTCCTGCGGAAATGCCATGACTAATACCATTGCAAGGCACTACGCATACAAATTTGCTGCCTTCGCAGGTTCAGCAGGACATGTAAGTCCAAAGATTCTTTTTGACAAGGATGGCAACATAATGAACGATGGCGGCCATGCCGATATCTGGCAGACCAGAATGGAAAATGACATCAATGCTCCCGGTGAAGACTGTCCTTTGGAATATACCTTCAGAAAGAACCGTGAATACTGGAATGGGCTTGGAGAGTGTAAGGATGCCCCTGTGATCAGTATTGACGGCGTCAATAACCTGGCTTTTTATACCGGAGGAAAGGCAAATCTTACCTATAGAGAGGTTGTGAACAGAGATCATGGACAGACTCTTGATGATGCTGAGATGGCATGGGACTATGTCTTTTCAGGAGTAAGAAGGCTTGAGGACGGAAGCCTTGAACATACCGCTACAGCCTGCTCAAGACAGGGGGATAAGAACGCACTTGCAGTTGCTCCCGGTAAGAAGAATGTCTTGTTTGATAATAAAAAGACTGATATAGGGGGAGAGACCTTTATCTGGAATAAGATCAAGTACCACGGCCTTAACGGCGACTATATTGTCAGGGACAGCTACGTTATGGTTCCTGCCAGAGCACTTGCAAATATCTTTGGTGCAGAGTATTGTCAGAATAGTGGTGAGGGCGAAATGACTCTTAAGGATGGCAGAAAGATCAGGTTCTCCAGAGGAATCATTTCCTGCACAATTGATAACAGGATCAGAGATATGTATGTGGAGGCTGTTGAAAGAGATGGTGAGCTGTATATATCGGCTGAATGGCTGTGCGAGGATGTTCTGAATATGCATGTTTGTACCAGTGATGGGGTATTATATGCTTCAGATCACAACGGAAAGCTCTCCAAGCACTTTGCAAAGCTGATCTCAGATCTGCTATAAAAATGATTCGCAAGAACAGGAGAAGAGTATGAGCTACATAGTAAATGACAGGCTTTACTGGCCGGGGGGGAGAAGAAAATGTCTCACCTTAAGCTATGATGATGGTGTGACACAGGATCTTCGTCTATTGGAAATACTTAATAAAAAGGGTGTGAAAGCCACTTTTAACCTGAATCCTGGGCTTTTTGGACAGGAGAATACCGTAACCGCCGGGAAGAAGGAGGTATCCCATATAAAGCTTGGGGAAGAAAAGATAGCCTCCACCTACAGTGGGCATGAAATTGCAGCTCATGGCTTTTTACATACATCAATGTATGGCATGGACAGTGCCAGATGCGTAAAAGAAATATTGGACAGCAGGGCAGCTTTGGAAAAACTCCTTGGGCATCCTGTGACCGGCTTTGCCTACGCTTTTGGAGCTGCAGATGAGACAATAGTGGACGCGGTGAAAAAGAGTGGCCTCAGGTATGCCAGAACAATCAAGTCAACCTGTAATTTTGATATTCCTCAGGACTTTTTGCTCTGGGATCCGACCTGTCATCACAATGATGAAAAGCTCTTTGATCTGCTTTCTGAGTTTTTATCAGATGAACCCTATTTTAACTTTTACAGTCCGGCAAAGCTATTTTATGTCTGGGGACATGCTTACGAGTTTGACCAGTGCGATAACTGGGACAGGATCGAGGAGTTTGTGGAGAAGGTATCCGGAAGGGAAGATGTATGGTATGCCACAAACACTGAGATAGAAGAGTATGTACGAGCCTACAAAAATCTTATCTTCAGTGCTGACTCGGATTATGTCACTAATCCATCTGCAATTTCAGTATGGATCGGTGGAGTGTTTGACTGTAAAACAAAAGAAGTAAGGCCCGGTGAAACCGTATCCTTACTTCCTAAGACAATTATGTGATATTTAACCCAATTTGGCTTTTCTATATTCTGTGGGAGTCATGTTCTCATACTTCTTGAACATCTGTGTGAAGTGTGAGAAATTGGTATATCCTATCTCGCAGGATATGAGGCTGATTGGAATATTGGGATTGGACAGCATATCTTTGGCTACATCAAGTTTTACCTGTGTGATGTAGGTCTTGATATTCTGTCCTGTTTCTTTTTTAAAGACCTTTGTAAAATACTCCGGACTTCTGTGGACATGGTCCGCCACTTCTTTAACGGTTAGATCCCTGTTTACGTTGTTAAGGATAAAGTTTTTGGCCTTCTTGATATCATCCTCTTCGGAGTCATTCTTTTTCAGATTCTCAAGTGCACCTGACATAAACTCAGTAGCTTTTTTCAGGGCATCTATGTTCTTATAGGCATCCAGTATTTCCTGGTAGGAATAGGTTTCATCAAATACATCGCCAATCTCGATGTTGTTATCATACATGTAGTTGAAGAAAATCTGTGTCAGCTGCTGATGCAGGTCACAAATGCTGTTAAAGCCTGCCAGATGAGCAGATGAAATGAATGACAGGTAGGATTCTACGGAGTTTTTCATCTGCACAAAGTCGCCATTGTCTATCATTCTTTTCCATCTGTCTGCATTTTCCATCAGATCTGAGGAGGCTAGTTCATGGGTGTTTGCCCCGGAAGAAGCGAAGTGAACGCCGCACTCTAAGGATATATTGTTGGCCAGAGTGTTCTCCAGAAGATCTATCTGAGGGTGAAGATTCAGGTAGTGTTCATACTCAGAAATATATAGTCCAAAGCTTACTCCAAGTGAAGCCTTGAGATCTCCGTAGAGCTTTTCGTACCATTCATCAGGGAGACTTTCAAGGGTGTCATCATTGCAGAACAGAAGCATTACATACCTTCTGTACCTGTTTACAGTGAGAAGGCTGTAAATGTTTCGTGGAAGTCCAACTCTTTCTATTGAGGTCACAAAGCATTTCCTTATTGTGATATCACCATATTTGGGATCAGCCTTTGATACGTAGGCATAGATGTCCATCATGAGGATCCTTATTCTGGAATCCTTCTGCACCGGATATCCCATGCGCTCCAGCATATGTCTGGATTCTTTGGAGGTTTCAGGGTTTTCGGCATAGAGATTAAGGACTATCCTGTCTGACATTTCAGGACGGAGTTCCTCAAAGAGCTTCCCTTTTTCGTAAACAGCCCTGTGTTCCTCATCAAGATGATATCTGTCGATGGCTCTTTGGAGACTGTTTTCAATCTCATCGTAAGGAGCAGGCTGAAGTATGTAATCAAAGCAGCCAAGCTTTATGCTCTCCTGGGCATAGGAGAACTCTGCATGGCTGGTAAGCAGTATTCTTATGATATGGGGGTAGTTGTCCTTTACAAAGCGATTTAGCTCAAGTCCGTTTTCCCCTGGCATTTCTATGTCGCACATCATGATGTGTATCTTGTCATTTTTAAGGATCTCTTTTGCTTCAAGGGAGCTTGTGGCATAGAAAACCTTATCAAATCCAAGGCCTGTGAAATTAACTCCATGTTCAATTCCGCTAAGTACCGAGGTCTGATCATCAACTACTAAAACATTCATTTTTTTGCATCCTCATCTTTTGAATAGATCACGGGAAGATAGGCCATGATCATGGCACCTCCCTGTTCGGTGTTATTGAAAAAAGCAAGATTGCAGTCACCGTGGAATAAAATATCCATTCTGCGTTTGAGATTGCTGATTCCTACGTGGTACTGCTCATATTCTCTGTCTGAATCAAAGTTAAGCTTATCTAACATCTCCTGGTCGTAGCCGGTTCCGTTATCAGACATCTTTATCCTGAGATATTTCTTTTCCTTGTCTTCTGTTATTTCAGCCTCAATGACAAAGCGCAGCATTTTATTGTACTGGGCATTGTATTTAACTGCATTTTCAAGGAAGGTCTGAATTATAAGTGGAGGTACCATGCAGTCAAAATAGTCAGAGGGTACCTTTTGGATAAGCATTATGGGAGTACTTGAGTCAATCTGGATTATGCCTGCATAATCATTGACTTCATCCAGTTCCTCCTTAAGGGTTATCAGGGAGAGATTGTCGTGGAAGATGAAGCGAATATGATCTGAAAAATTCATTATCATTCTCTTCATCTTGTCATACTCACCCATTTCCAACATGTTGTAAAGGCTCTTTAAGCAGTTTAGAAAAAAGTGTGACCTGGTCTGGAGCTGAAAGTATTGTAGCTGGGCGTGTTCCTTCTCGGCATTCTTGGCTTCGCTCTGTCTCGTGAGAGATATCATCTCATAAAGGCTGATGGCCAGGATTACCATGAGAAAAACCACCATTATCATGAGAAAGAGATATGGAATATAACGAGCCAAATACTTTGATACGGACATGATACTGGCAATGTTTACAGGCATGTTCGGTATCTGCTGGGATTGGAGGATATATCTCAGGTCTGTAAAAAAACCGTGCTTGTCATTTAAAAGGTCATCAAAGGATATGTTGTAGAGCTCAAGGACCTGATTGTTGGTAAGTACCTCTTTATCATCAAAAAAGACAATCTCATAGTCCTGCATAGTTGTAAAGTCTCTGTCCTTGGCGATGAATTTAGTCAGATCCAGGGCAGCAGCTACATATAGTTCGTTCTTTTTGCAGGGAAGGACAAGCAGTGCATCGTCACCATTATAATACAGATTCCAATGCCAAAGCTGCTGAACCGGCAGTTCTTCAATAAAGGTTTCTATCGATCTTTCCAGTGCGTAGTTTTTGTTGAAATCTTTTTTGTCAAAACCTGAGCCTACCTGCCAGATAGCGATGTCCCTGTTTTCGTCAAAGCAAAGGATCATACTTCCGGATCTGACGCTACCGTTTATGTGATTCCTAAGCAGATAGCTGTGCAGAATCTCATCTGAGCTGGAAAGATTCCCTGATGAAAGAAATTCAAAGCTTGGATTGGAACTATGTATATTCTGGACAATGTTCTCAAGATCCGAGGCGTTCAGCTCTAGTTCCCTTGAATAGAAACCAAGGAGTTCTGAGGAACTGTCCCTGGACTGATGCTGAAAGGTCTTTATGGATATGAGCGCTATTACAGACATGAGAGCTATTACCACAAGGATAATTGCCCAGAAGGCAATGCGCAGTGTTCTTTTTATCCGGAGCTGTCCGGGGGAGTCTTTCCTTTTCAAAAACATTCTCCTAACTAATAAAGAAAAATAATAATACACAAATTCTATCACTTTTTTCTTTGAAAAGTGATATTTCCTGTCAGATAACTGACAGTATCAAAAAAGGTGTCTTTGGTATCATGATGTTAATGAAAAATTGGGCGTTTTATAGTGCCTGAATGGGAGAGATAGCATATGGAAATCAGCTTAAGAGCCGGAACACCTGATGATAATAACAGGGATTACCTTCCGGAAGAATGTAAGAATACTGACATAGTTGTAAACGAAAACGGCAACAATTCGCAGCCCTATCCGGAAAGATTAAAGGAATTCACAATGACCCTCTGCGATGGTGTGGAGGATACCTGGTATGAATATGTGCCGGCAAGCTATGACGGCAGCAGCAAGGTTCCGCTGGTATTTTCCATGCACGGGGGACTTATGACAGGCTGGGGACAGGCTATTTATACTTCCTGGACATTGATGGCAGAAAGGGACGGATTTATCGTTGTCTTTCCCAATGCACATGAGGGAAGGGCTTGGGAGCTTAAGTGGGGCTACTGGGGAGTAAACAGCAGTGAGACAGCCCCGGGTGACATCAATTCACACCCTGCGGGTCTTAAGGAAAGTCCTGAAAATGTCCTGGAAAACCACGATGTGAAGATGATCCTGACCTTAATGGATCTTATTATGGAAAAGTATGAAATAGATCCTCAGAGGGTGTTTATGCAGGGCATGAGCATGGGAAATATGATGACAAGTCTTTTTGCCAGGGAACTTGGTGACAGGCTTGCAGGGGCAGCAGGAGCAGGCTGTTCAACCTTCCTGTCACTTCTTTATGACGAGAATTACAAGATAAAGAATCAGGGAGGACCACTGGCTATCTGGCAGTCAAGGCCCGAGACAAATAACATCCCCGAGGATACGCAGTTACAAAAGAGAATAAACAAGTACAACAGACTTTACTGGATGAGGATCAACGGATGTAGTCCTATACCCAAGATCAGCATTCAGGGTGAGAATAACCTGGCATTTTACTCCGGCAAAAATGCGGATATGGTCTATCTGGACATAAAGAACAGAGACCATGGGCAGAGCTTTGATGATGCAGCTCTTATCTGGGATTATCTCTTTTCAGGAGTTAGAAGGGGAGATGATGGCAGAATAGAAAAAAAGTTAAGCGCATCGGAAAGAAAAGGCGATGACTTTGCTGTAGCTTTGGCCCTTGGAGCTGAAAAGCTCTGGGTAAGCGGAGAAGTATCTGATACAGGAAAGCCTGTGATAAAGTGGCAAAAGCTCAAGTATCACGGCCTTGATGGCGGAGAAAGGGTAAGAGGAGAATATACCATGATCCCTCTGTCAGCGCTTTCAGCTGCCTTTCCGGTAGAAGTTTCCTATTCGGAGGATGGACTGACTGCTGAGGTAGCTCTTTTACAGGAAAAGAAATGTGGAAAGCAGGCGCCGGTATGCAAGAAGATGCAGTTTGCAAGAGGAAGCATCGGCTGCGTCGTGGACAATAAGATCAGGCAGATGTACTGCGAGACCATTGAGAGAAACGGGGAGCTTTATATCAGTGCTGAGTGGTTTGCAAGGGCAGCCTACGATCTTACAGTGAGTTTCTGTGACGACGTTTTGTATATTACAGATCATTTCAGCCATCTTTCACTGTATATGGCAGATCTGATAAAAGACATCCTGAATGACCGGGCTGTGCCGGAGAACTACGATGAAATGGGGGATTTCTAAATAATGGAAAACAGGATCAGGTTAAAAGCCGGCGTTCCCAATGACAAAAACAGGGATTATCTGCCGGAAGCAATATACCATTCACAGATGGTAGTCAATGAAAATGGAAACAACTCCCAGCCATATCCTGAAAGGCTACAGGAGTTTCATGAAGAGATTGTGGAAAAGGATAAGGAAGATGTCTGGTTTGAGTACGTGCCGGAAAGCTACGACGGTTCAGAAAAAGTACCACTAATCATTTCTCTTCACGGAGGACTTATGACAGGTTGGGGACAGGCTATCTATTCCTCCTGGACCCTTGTGGCTGACAGGGATAACTGCATTGTCTTTTTCCCAAATGCCTTTTCAAGGCGTATGTGGCTTGTGGAATACTCACAGAAGGATCTTATAAACAAAGCTATGGCAGATGAGCCTGAGGAACTTCATGCAGATGTACCACCGGAAAATCCGGATGACAACCATGATATCAGGCTGATACTCAATCTTATAGACAGGGCAAAAGAGAAATACAACATCGATGAAGGCAGGATATTCATTCAGGGAATGAGCGCAGGAAACCTCATGGGAGCGTTCTTCTCCAGATATTACGGAAGTAGGATCACGGGACTTGGGGAGTCTGCCGGACCTACCTTTGATCCGGGGCTTTTGTTTAATGAGGACGGATCCCTTCACAACTATTCAGGACCTATGGCTGTATGGCAGACCAGACCTGAAAGAAACGGTGTTCCGGATTTTGTATCCTACACTGACCTGGAGCTTTACCGCTACAACAGGGAGTACTGGCTGAAGGTCAATAAGTGCGATCCGGTGCCTGCAATTTCAATTTTGGGGGAAAATAATTTTGCTTTCTACAAGGGAGAGGGAGCACCTTTCGTTTATCTGGATGTAAAGAACAGAGATCACGGACAGACCTTTGATGAGGCCTTTCTCCAGTGGGATTATCTCTTTTCCGGAGTAAGAAAAAAGCCTGACGGAAGTATCGAGGATGTGGGATCAAGGCTGGAAAGAAAGGGTGACAGCTTCAATGTAGCTTTGTATGAAGGCACAAATACAGTTCTTTTGAATAATCAGCTCATTGATCTGGACAGGCCTGTAATGAGATGGCAGAAGCTTAAGTATCATGGGCAGAACGGAAAAGAGCTGGTAAGAGGGGACTACATAATGGTTCCACTGTCATTTGTTGAGAAGTGCGCAGGAGCAAAGCTGGAGTATCAGAATGACAGACAAGAAGCAGATGTTACATTGCCTGACGGAAGGAAGCTGCAGTTCGCTACCGGAAGCATAGGCTGCATTATAGATAATGACCTTAGGCAGATGTACTGCGAGACCATCTTTAGACATAACGAGCTTTATATTTCTTTTGAATGGTTTGCAAGAATGATAATGGGCTGGACAAGCTCAGAGTGCGACGGAATCGTCTATGTCACGGATCACCATGCAGAGCTGGCAATCAATATGGCCGATCTTATCAGGGATCTTCTCTGCAGGGATATGTGGTCTGAAGTGGCAAAAAACGCGTAAGAAAGGGGACAAAAATGACAGAGGGTATTGTAAAGGTTTTGCCCGGGGTACCGGATGATGATAACAGGGAGTATCTTCCTGAAAAGTGCAAGACTACAGATATTGTTGTAAATGAGAATGGTAATAATTCAATTGTTATGCCTAAAAGGCTTCAGGAGTTTCATGGAGTGATCTGCGACGGACTGGAGGATGAGTGGTATGTTTATGTGCCGGAGTCCTATGACGGAAAGACTCCTGTTCCGCTGGTTATCGGCTGTCATGGTGGACTTATGACTGGCTGGGGGCATGCTATCTATACTTCATGGTGCCTTGTGGCTGATAGAGAAGGATTTATCTGTTGCTTCCCAAATGCTCATGCACACAGAATGTGGCCTGTTGAGGGCATTGCTGAGACCTTTGATCCAAAAGCTGCTCCGGAGCTTCCTGTTGTGCTGCCTCCTGCTGATATAAAGGACAATCATGACAACAACATGCTTATGGGCCTTATCGAGAAGATGCAAAAGGACTACAACATCGACAAGGGCAGGATCTTCATGCAGGGAATGAGCATGGGAAATCTCATGACCGGTCAGTTTGCAAGATACTGCGGAGATGTACTGGCTGGTGCAGCAGGATCCGGTGGACCAGTTGAGCCCTTTGTTTTGTTTAACAGAGACGGAAGTATAAAGAATAAAGCGGGAGCTCTTGCTATATGGCAGTCCAGACCTGAAAAGAACGGACTTCCACCTGGAAAGGTCTACGATGAGTTCACTGTAAACAAGCTTAACCGTTTCTATTGGATGAAGATAAATGAATGTGATCCTATTCCGGAAATTTCCATACAGGGAGAGGATAACTTTGCATTCTATAAGGGAAAGAAAGCTGACCTTGTTTATCTTGATATCAAGAACAGAGATCACGGACAGACCCTTGATGAGGCATTCCTTTACTGGGATTACCTCTTTGCCGGAGTCAGAAGGCTTCCTGATGGCAGCATTGACAGCGGAAGAGCGCGCTTCGAGAGAAAGGGAGATGGATTTGCGATTGCTGCAGCGGAAGGGTTGGATAAGGTCTGGTTTAAAAACAGCATAGAAAATATGGAGACAAAGGCAGTTTGGTGGAAGAAGCTTAAGTATCACGGCCTGAATGGTGGAATAATCGCCAGGGGCGAGTACCTGTGCCTTCCTCTGTCATTCCTTGCTAAAGCTTTTGAAGCAAAGTATGAAACAATGGACGAGGGCCATTCCTGTATCCTGGAACTTAAGGATGGAAGGAAATTGCAGTTTGCAAGGGGCAGTATCCTTTGTGTTATTGATAACGATCCAAGGCAGATGTACTGCGAATGTTTGGAAAGAGAAGGGGAACTTCTGGTTTCTGCAGAATGGTTTGCTGGATTTATCTTCAATATGCATGTATCACTGGTAGATCATGTCATTTATATAACTGACCACTTTATTGATCTTTCTGCAAATATGGCTGATCTTATCAGGGATATGCTCTCCGGAAAGGCATACATCGAGCCGGGAGAGTTTGAGTGTGTCAGGAGCCAGCCGGAAGGAGTGAAGGACAGGAAATGAGAACTAAAGATATAAAGGCCATAACTGTTGTGGGAAACTTTGGACAGGAGCTCCATGAGCTTGAGATTTTTTCTGAAAAGAAACTTAGCTTAGGGAAAAAAGATGTGACCTTAAAGGGGGCATATCTTGATGCCTCAGGAAAGGTACCTCTTACCGAGGTTGAAGATATAAAGAGTACAAAGCGGGGGGCAAAGTACAGGACTAGGCTGTGCTTTAAGCCTTTTCCCTACAGGTACGATTTTGAACTTGATCTGAAAGTGGACGGGGAAACAGTTCACGTAGCAAAGGGCGATGTTAAGGAAGTATCAGTTAAGGACCTTGACAAATTTGAAGCAGCCGAGAAGAATGGAGTCGTATACAGACTTTACAGACCGGATGTAAAGAGCAAAAGACCTCTTATTCTGTTTTTACATGGCGGCGGAGAGTGCGGAAGTGATAACATTTCCCAGATGACCGGAACTCTTGGAGCAATAAAGCTTGCTGAGAGATATTCAGATATGTATGTTATGGCACCTCAGGCACCGGATGGGAATGGAATCTCCATGGATGAAAATCTCAAGAAGATGTTGTCCAGAGGAAATCCCTTCAGGAACAACATGAGCGATACACCTTTTTCTCTTAAGGGAGAGTATGGCTGGAACAGGGATTATCTTTCAAAGGTATCCGGCATTATAAGGGATCTGATCGATGAAGGGCTTGTAGATGAAAAGAGAGTCTATGTCATAGGTCTTTCCATGGGAGGCGGAGGCTGCCTTACCATGTGTTCAGTGGATCCGGAGCTCTTTGCCGGAGCCGTGGCCATTTGCCCAAGCATGAATGGTGAGACCTATTCGATCCTTAGAAGCTTTCCGAAGCTTCCTTTGTGGATTGCAGCTGCTTACGTGGATCATCAGAAGAGCAGAAACAGTTATATTCTGGATGCCTGTTCCAAGAACTGGAAGGATGGCAGAGATGACATAAAGTTTTCCATGCTTTCCGAAGAGGAGCTGGCTAAATTTGGGATTGGAACTAATCCTGACCTGACAGTCAGGGAACTTCTTGCAGAGAACCACAATGTATGGATTCCGGTACTTTGCAATGAAAGAGGTATACTGGACTGGATGGTATCAAATGTTAAAAGTAGGGAGAAATGAGATGAATTTTGAAAAGCTTACTGAATATATCGATGGACTTAAAAGCAGCTATGGTGTTCCTGCCTGCGATATGATAATAACAAAGGACCATGAGGTTGTTTACAGGCATCTTGCAGGTTTTTCCGATGTTGATAATAAGGAGCCAATTACTGAGGATGCACTTTACAGATTATTCTCAGCTACCAAGGTTGTGACCATGACAGCTGCAATGCAGCTTATTGAACAGGGAAAGCTGGGATTATATGATCACCTTACTGACTATATTCCGGAGTTTGGAAAACTCAAGGTGGCAGATAAATTCGTGTTTGAATTCCCGCTTCACTGGCCAACCAGTGATGAACCCTGCCATCTGGCTCATAACTCCATCAGAATAATAGACCTTATGACCATGACAGCAGGCATGAACTATGACACAACTGCTCCTGAGCTTTTGGCAATAAAGGAAAAGACAGGTAACAAAGCCACCACTTTAGAGGTTGTAAAGGAAATGGCTAAGATACCTCTTTTGTATGATCCCAGGACCAGCTGGGGCTACAGTCTTGCCCATGATGTGGTAGCAGCAGTCATTGAGATTGTCTCCGGAATGACCTTTGGTGAATATCTGAAGAAAAATATTTTTGAGCCCCTTGGAATATCTGATTTTTACTTTACTATAGATGAGCAGGTCAGGAAACGTCTTCCTGCAATGTACATGGGAGTTTTCGGAACCAGGGATATTGAGCTTGAAGAGGGTAAGTCCAACGCAGACACCTTTAAAGTGACAGACAATTACGAAAGTGGCGGAGCTGGTCTTATCGCTTCTGTAAAGGATTACAGTGTTATCATTGATGCTTTGGCAAACGGAGGAGTTGGTAGAAACGGCAACAGGATTCTTTCAGGGGAGTCAGTGAAGATGCTTATGACTCCTTATACTACAGGAGTCATGCAGGAGCAATTTGAAATAACCGGAAAGAAGGGCTATTCCTATGGCCTTGGTGTCAGGGTTCTGACAGATGAGAAGGCATCAAGATCTCCTTTAGGTGAATTTGGATGGGATGGCGCAGCAGGAGCTTACGTACTGGTGGATCCTATCAATAAAGTGAGCATTTTCTATGCACAGCACATCATGGGATTCCCTCTTGTTTACGCGGAGATCCACCCTATGCTGAGAGACCTTGCCTATGAAGGGATGAACTTATAATAATGAAAAAGTATTTGGGAAATGCAGAGTTTTATAAGAGGGTGTCCATTATAGCGCTCCCCATAGCTTTCCAGAACCTGATCCAGATCGGTGTAAACATGATGGATACGATAATGCTGGGAACGCTTGGAGAGACGGCACTTTCTGCATCTGCCCTGGCCAATCAGTTCATTACAATTTACCATATCTGCAGCATGGGAATTGGAATGGGGGCATCAGTCCTTGTTTCCAGATTCTGGGGAATGCAGGAGCTTAACTCTCTAAAAAAGTCTGTAACCATAATGCTGAGGTTATGTTTGGGCTTTGCCCTTGTATTTGCTGTTTTGACAGCCTTCTTCCCGGGACAGATAATGCGCATGTACACGCCGGAAGAGGACGTTATAAGAGAGGGAGTAAGATATTTTCTCTATTCTATTCCTACCTATTTTCTTTTGGGACTTTCACTGGACTGCACATTGGTTCTTAGAAGTATCGGCAGCGCCGTTGTTCCTCTTGTGTGCTCTATACTTGGATTTATGTCAAATCTGTTTTTTAACTGGGTGTTCATTTTCGGAAAGCTTGGAGCACCCAGAATGGAAGTGGCAGGAGCTGCTTTGGGAACTTTGATCTCCAGGATCATAGAGTTTGCCATGATAGGGGGATATTTCTTTTTTATTGAAAAGAAGCTGGGGTACAGGATAAAAGATCTGTTCATGAAATGTGGAGATCTGGTCAGGGAGTATCTTGTTATCAGTATTCCGGTTGTGATAAGCGATGCTCTTATGGCACTGGGAAACAGCGCAGTAGCTATGATCATGGGAAGGATAGGAACGAATTTTGTCTCTGCAAATTCCATAACTACAGTTACTCAGCAGCTTACAACTGTCCTTACTCAGGGCGTGGCCCAGGCTGGATGCATTGTCACCGGTCATACCCTTGGAAAAGGAGAGGTGGCAAAAGCTCAGGATGAGGGCTATACCTTTGCGGTGTTTGGGCTCATAATGGGAGCTATAGCCGGAGCTATAGTTTTTCTTGTCAGCGGACCTGTGGTGGGGATGTACAACATCACAGACGATACAAAAGACATTGCTATGCAGCTTATGCGAGCTATCTCCATTATTCTGGTATTTCAGTCCACCAACTCCATCCTTGCAAAGGGAGTTCTAAGAGGCGGTGGGGATACCAAGTTCCTGATGTTGGCGGACGTGCTGTTTTTGTGGATTGCATCCGTTCCTCTTGGAATACTTGCGGGAATTGTGTTAAAGCTTCCTGCTTTCTGGGTATACTTCTTTATCAAGATCGATCAGATCATTAAATGTGTCTGGTGCTTCCAAAGGCTTCACAGCGGCAAATGGATAAAGAGAATAAAGAAATGAGTTTAAGTCCGTTTATTCAAGCGGACTTTTTCTTTTTTTATCACGTTTTATTGTGTTATATTTATGAGTAGATGTTGCGGCAAAGATGAGGATTGTTGGAGGTATGTTTTGATGGGGAAGTCTCAGCTTACAACTCTTTGTTATCTTGAGCGTGGAGATGAATATCTGATGCTCCACAGAGTTTCCAAAAAGAATGATATTAATAAGGACAAATGGATTGGTGTAGGCGGTCATTTTGAAGAACTGGAAAGTCCCGAAGAGTGCATAAAGCGGGAGGTCCTGGAGGAGACCGGCTACGATATTCCGCTGTCCGATTTTGCCTATCGGGGCATAATCACCTTTATTTCGGATAAGGGTGATTATGAGCTTATGAGTCTTTTTACAGGGCCCTGTCCTGACGCAGAGCCTGCTCCCTGCGATGAAGGGGAGTTTGCTTTTGTTAAAAAGAAGGATGTGTATGACCTGAACCTTTGGGAGGGAGACAAGATATTCTTCAGGCTCCTGGAGGAGAGACAGGATTTCTTTTCCATGAAGCTGGCCTATGATAAAGATGACAACCTGAGGGAGGCTGTTCTTGACGGGAAAGATATTCTGGAAAAGTGAGATTGTTCTGAAGAAAGGGAGTCTTGAGAAATGTCAGAAGTGATGCTGGAAATAAAAAACTATAGCAAGTCCTATGGCGGAGGGAAAAAGGCAGCGGATGATGTGAGCCTTTCTGTTATGGGCGGAGATATCTT